>JAYTGA010000081.1:0-18472 GCA_043733905.1 Segetibacter sp. | reverse complement strand
TAACAACCTGGTCTGGTGCTGTTTTGCTCAGGATGGCAACGCCGCTGTATCCTTTTTTCTGTGCACAAAACCAATGGCTTTTGTAGCCTGTTTTTTCTATAGCCGAAACGTCAATGTCGGTATAATGCGCTTTTGCTTCCTGCAAACAAATAATATCTGCCGGGTCTGTTGAGAGCCATTCTATGAAACCTTTTTTAATCGCACTTCGGATGCCGTTGATGTTGTAAGAAATGATACGCATAAAGCTGAAATTAATGATGCAATTTAGTGGTTGAAAATGATGTGGAAATAAGAGAGGGTTGAGGGTTTCAGTTTAATGTTTAGGGGTTAGCAAAACGTGGAAAAAGTTCAATAGAATTACCCAAAAGATGCAGTGAGTGACACAACCAAAGCCGGATAAAGAACAAATGCCCACCCCCGAAAAAAGTTTTTTAATTACACTGCAGTGAAAATGATGTAGAAACAAAACCCTGAATAGCAAGAAATGTCCCAGTCAAAAAAGATTATTACCAACCGCGAAGAGGAATACCTGGAAGGTCCCAAAAGCCGGACAAAAGAATTGTTGTTCGCCTTCAAAGTGTTTTGGCAAATGATTAGGTCTATGCGAAAGTTGCACTATGTGGGGCCGTGCATTACCGTGTTTGGATCTGCCCGGTTCAAAGAAGGTCATCCTTTTTATGCTGCCGCAATGGAGTTTGGCAAACGCATTGCTGACATTGGTTTCACCACCATTACCGGCGGTGGACCGGGTGTGATGGAAGCTGCCAACCGGGGCGCTTTTGAGAATGGCGGTTACTCTGTTGGCTGCAACATTCACCTGCTTTTTGAGCAGAAGGAAAACCCTTATGTCCATACCTCTTTTACGTTTAGCCATTTTTTTGTTCGCAAAACAATGCTCATCAAATATTCGTATGCCTTCATCATCATGCCCGGCGGATTTGGCACCATGGATGAGTTTTATGAAACGCTGACACTGGTACAAACCAAGACCATCACACAGTTCCCAATCGTGCTGTATGGCAAGGCTTACTACCAGCCTCTCATGGACTATATGAAGTATCTCGCCGCTGAAAAAACCATCAGCGAAGACGACCTTAAACTTGTGCTGCTAACCGATGATTATGATGAGGCGATGGAACACATAATCACCTACATCAGCGGCAACTATACCATTACCAAACGTCCCCGTCCGTTCTGGATGTTTTTTGAGAAGCGGTTTAATAAGTTGTGGAAATAAGGCTCCAAGGTTTCTGGTAAACTGTGCTTTAATATTCACCATGACTAATGACACAAATGACTTTGGTTGATTGTCCAAAAACAAAAAGACATCCATTTTCAGGATGTCTTTTTATTCCTAGTTGTTTTAATTTACAACCTGCAATTAATTACTCTTGTTTCAAAAACTTCCCTCTTCTGATTATTTCTCCCTCCTGATTTCTAAGATTGAAGAAATACATGCCTGGTGACAGTTGTTGCACATCCACATCCAGGTTATTGGCACCTTTCACTAATCTTCCACTCTGCACTTTAACTGTACTACCTGCTGCATTCAATATCTCAATTCGTATGGCCTGATTGGCAGGGGCATTTAATGAATAATGAATATTGTCCTTGGCGGGATTGGGATAAACTTTATCCACGGCTAGTTCTTGCTGAATAACATTTCTATTTGTAAATGTAATTTCTTCTTTAGCTCCTAATGGTGCCACGGTACCTATAGCATAATAGCCTTTCAGATTTTCAGCAAATGAGAAGGTGTATTTTCCGCCGATACCAGGTATTGCCGCATAAGTAGCTGTATACTTTTTAGTATTACCGCTTCTTGCAAAACCATAGCTGGTTGTATCTACCCTATAAATCATAAACGTAGTTCGATTCTTACCTGTAGTTGTTTCCAGAGCAGCTAACTGCGCTTCGGTGTAGTAAAGGGTCATAGTCTTTGAGGCAACAACATTGCTGTCGGTCATGATGCGAAGAATCTTACCCGTTACTTTGTTATTAGCTCCACTCGTCTCTTTGTAAAGGTTATAAGGTGCGTCGCCAGCTCTTTCTACAACCACATACGTACAGCCGATATTTGTTGTTGAGTTATTAGTGATCCTTGTCAGCAACTGATTGTCTTGTACACTTTTGAAATAGACATCGTTGAGAGAATTCAGATTTTGATGCGTAAAATGTCCTCTATCACCTTCAATAGAAAGGCCTAATGCACCAACGGATAAATTGTCTATACTAACACTGGTAGGTCCACCTGCATTTGCATCATTGTTCCATCTGAATCCAAGGTAGAACTTTTTGTTATTAAAAGATGAAGGTAGAGTTACATTGATGGTACCACTATCTGGAGAAGCTGCAGCAAGCTCTCTTAGTTGTCCGATAGAAAACTCTGTGAATTTGACACCGTCAAAAGAATAGGCAACTGCCATGTAATCCAGTGCTGGGAAGCTTTCAGGATTTGTACCGGAGGGATCCACTTCACCCTGAACCACATAATCGAATTTAAGGTTCAGACCTGCCAGGCCGCCAGCATCTATTAGCGGCGACTTGATCAGTGTTCTGCTTTGGCTAAGGTTGTTGTAATTACGGTTTGGAAATTGGGTGCCTGTGACCCCGTCTTTGCCGGTTATTGCAAGCCTGTTGTCAAAAACCCCCCATTGATTTTTGCCAGTAGCCATTGGGTCTCCGTTGGCTGCTTCGGGCAATTCAAGTTTCTCAGTCCATCCTGCCGGATCATTAAATCCATCCGCCCTGGTAAATGTTTCATTAAGGAGGGTTTTCTGACCGGAAGAAAGAACCGGCGCTGCATCATCGTCCATTACAACAATAGTGTAAGAATTATTAACAGGATTTGTTGACGTATTGGAAATAGCTAGATTGACAATGATGGTTTCATCATTTTCTGTTGCGGCATCATCCAATACTTTTACAAGGAGACTCAATTGCTTTGCAGCAGATGTAGTATTAGTAATTGTTGTAGAAGGCAACAAGTAATCCACACCATTTTTAGCGGTACCACCGCTAGTGACAGTCGCGTTAGAAAGAGCAGGTATTATAACCGGCAAGCTAACGATTTTGTATGAAGAGCAGCCTCCGGGTGCACCAGTTTCAGTTGTAGCCAATGAGCCATTGGCAGCAGTAAATCCATAAGTAATCGAACATGGTTTTACAAATTTTGCCCCTACGCCCACTGCATACCAAGCGTTGGTAACAGTTTCAACCATCGCACTGCAGGAACTGCCACTGAGCTGAGTGGCAACTTGTATGGAAACCCTCCTTGCTTCAGCATAATCTGCTGTAGAACTTAGCATTGTTTCCATCATGAAAGTGATCTTCTCAGAAATATTGAAACCAAGACCTGTTACAGCATAAGTATTGGCGGGGTGCACACCAGCAACAGAATCATTTTTACTGTCATCAGCCCCTGCATAGATTCTATCCGGACCTGAACCGACACCTGAACCTACGGTGATCAGGTAAAACCATTTATTTAATACACCGCTATTGTTATGCACTCCGCATTCGTCATTGGCCAGCGTTGGAGTACAACCAGGCTGTTTTGTCCAGAATTGACCTCCATAAGTATCAGGATTTGATTCTGCTTTGGGGCTGTCCATTCTACGAAGCGGATGGGTAGAGTCAACCGAAATTTGCTCACCGATATAAAAAGGTTTGTACTTTGAACCTAGAGAGGGGTCAACATTTTTAATGGCATAAAATTCAATGCATGACGCCCAAATATCGCTCAACGCCTCATTCATTGCACCTGATTCATTGGCATATACCAGGTCGGAGGTAGAAGAGCAAACTCCATGTCCAATCTCGTGACCGCACACATCTAACGACGTCAGTGCTTTAAACCCTCCTGGTGCTGGATAGGAGCCATCGCCGTATGTCATTACGCTACCGTTCCAAAAGGCATTGTCATAGGCTGCACCGGAGTGAATGTAGCTTTTAATTGGAGCATTGTTGCCATCATAACTTAACCTATTGTGTTTGTTTTTCCAATAATCATACACTATTTCAGCGCCCCAGTGTGCATCCCATGCTATATCATCATTTTCAGGCTCTGAGTTTCCTCCTGTGCCACCGCCTCTTTTGTGTTCGGGCAGTGTCCAATTATTATCAACATCCGTAAAACTTTTGGCAGCTGTATAAGCAGGCGGCACAGATACTGGTAGTCCACCAACATTATTTAGATCATAGGTTTCAATTCCGCTACCTCTTGTGTTGTCGATTAATACATAAGTAGGACTGCCGGGGGTGTAAGTTTCGGATGTAGGGTGGCTGCTTTGTAGTGTTTGGCCGTTGTTGGGATCATTTCCGCTTACCTGTGCCACATAAACATTTCTTACCCCCGCATATCGGGTAGCGACTGGTGTAAGTACAGAAGGTGATGGAGTCGGCGGTGGTGCATCTTCTAAATGTTTGATGATGGCATCAATTAATAAAACATGTCCATCTTGTGCATCGATATAAACAAATGAGCGGCTGAGTGGTTGAGTTGCGTAAATGTTGAACTTATAGGCTAACCGCACTATTGCAGTATTTATGATGCTGAAATCTTTGATCAACACTAACTCTCCCTGGGGAAATAAACCGTCCGCATCTTTTCTCAAAACTTCTTTCAAGCCTGGATTATTGGTGTTCTTGATTCTTACTTCGTTGTCCTCCCAGGCATAGGATTTTGCACCAATCCGGGCCTTTGCAAGTTGCAAAGCTTTCTCTTCACTTATTGATGGCTGAACACTTAGATTTTGAGGTATGCTATAGAATGCTCCGTTGAAAAAGCCTACTTGACCATTTTGAACAAGCGCCTTATATTTTGCCCTATCAACTTTTACTCCCTTGAAATATTGTTGAAATTCCACTACCTCAGTGGCAGCGTCAATTTTTTGTTTTTTATCTGCCGTTAGCAGATCAACCTCCGTGCGGGTATTTAAAATTTTGTTGAGGACAGCAGCGGCTTGTGAGCCGGATACTTCTCCATGTTCGGTACTTAGCTTAACAAAAGACGGAGTTGCTCTTTCGGTTGAAAATTCGACAGATTCTATTTTCGAATCTGCCAATATCCGGTTCTTCTCACCTTCGAGGTAGGCCTTGTTATTTTGGCTAAAGCCTGGTAAAAATTGCAGAGTGAAAAAGATGAGTAATGAACAGAAAACTGAGTAGTTTGATCTAGACATAATTAAGGTTTTAAAATGAAAGGTTATGATGCAATCCAAAGGAAATCGGATACCATACTGTCTCCAACATCTATTGTTTTGTTAAAAAACTACGGAAAAAATTAGGCCAAGGTTTTGGCAGAGGACACTTTAGGTTCACATTGCTAATGTGAACTTAGCAATGTGAAGAAGTAATTAATTGTGGAAAATGGTGTTCCGGTATCAGTAAGGAGGGGTGTATTGATCCGGTTTTCAAGCTACATCTTTTGTTATTGGCCTACAACAATTTTTTCATATAGTACACCTCGTGCAATATCCTTAATACAGGCATGAGCTGGAGAATTGATCGAATAAATAGAGATTTTAAAAGTCTCATTGTCTGATGTGTTTTTACTTCCCCATCGCCTTATAAATCACGTCCTGAATATTTCCCCGCACTTTCATTCTTAGTAGTTTATTGCTGTCGCCTTTGTCATAAGCGACACGGTTGGAGAGGAAAATGAACAGCAGGTTGCTGGCGGGGTCGGCCCACACACAGGTGCCGGTGAAGCCTGTGTGACCAAATGTGAGTGGCGACACGGCAGCGGCGGGATAAGGTGCGGGTCGTGTGTCATTGTCTTTCTCCGGTTTGTCAAAGCCAAGCCCACGGCGGCTTACAATGCTGTTGTACGAAGTGAACTTTTCTATTGTGGAGCGTTGCAAATATCGCTGGCCGTTTATTTCGCCGCCATTCAACAGCATTTGAAACAGCTTTGCCAGGTCATAAGCATTGCTAAACAAACCTGCATGTCCGGCCACTCCGCCCATCATGGCGGCGGCTGGGTCGTGTACATCGCCCTGCAACAGTTGCTGTCTGAATGTTGTTTCTTCAGCAGTTGGAACAATTTTATCCAGCGAAAAATATTCCCTCGGTTTGAACCTTGTGGTGGTCATTTCCAAAGGTTTGTAAAACAAGTCTGTCACATATTTTTCAAGCGGCTGGCGTGTGATGGATTCTACAATTTTCGCCAGGAAAATAAAATCGTTGTCGCTGTATTCATAAGTGTCGGCAGGGCCAAGTTTGCTGCCAGCAATGATGCTGAACATGCTGTCCACATAGTCCTTTCGCATAAAAATATCTTCTGCCACTTTTACTGAAAAAACATTGTCCTGCTGTTTGCGATATAGCTCTGGCAAAGGCATTCCATCTTTGTCCACCGTCTTTTGATAAAACGGGATCCATGCTTTCATACCGGCCTGGTGAAGCAATACATTTTTTATCAGCAAGTTTTCTTTGTTGGTTCCTTTTGTCCACGGCAGATATTCGCCAATGGTTCTGTCAATGTCTAATCGTCCCTCTTCATTTAGCCGCATGACCGAAATGGTGGTAGCCGCTACTTTTGTCACAGAAGCCAGGTCATAAATCATGTCTGCACTCACCGGTGTTTTTTTATCGGTGTAGGTGTAGCCATAAGATTTTTCAAAAACAACCTTGCCATTTTTGGCCACCAAAACAACACAACCCGGTGTCGCTTTCTGGTCAATGGCATCGTTGGCAATAGAGTCTATCTTGTTGAGAACTTCTGAATTCATACCCACACTTTCGGGTTTGTCAAAAGGCAATATGTTTGATTCCGTGATTCCTGCACCAAACAAATATTCAGGCGAAACAGTCACAGGCAGCTTGCCTTTTGCATCAATGATGCCTTTCAGCAAATCGGTCGCTGCGGTTTGTGTCGCCTCATCATCTTCGTAGCAGGCGACCAGGTTTTTTGCCGTTCCGGAAATGCTTTTGATGGCGTAAGGGTTTCCGAAAACAAACGTAATAGCCGTTGTTTTTGACTGAATATTGTTGATGAAGTTATACGCCTGTGGCGAAATACCAAAGCGGTTGGCAGGTCTGCGGCTGTAGTTGTGGATGCCAATAATGACCCTATCATATTTTGCCAGCAAAGCCATGATGGAGTCAGCCTTTGCCGTGCTGTCCTTTTTACCGAAGGTGAAAACAGCCGCACCAAACACCTGCTTCAATGTGTTGGCAAAACTGTTTGGTTTGTCTAGGCCAATACCGATGAAGGCGGTTGTTTTTGAAGGTGAAATTTTAATCCCGCTATTCGGAGATACATGCAAATGCTGCGTTTCATTTCCGCGAAGCGGCAACAAATCCTTATCCGATAGCTTCAAAACTGTGATACTGTTTTCGGCTATTTCGGTTTTGATTTGCGCAGTGTTTTTGTTTAAATCATTCACAATGTTGGCTGTGTCCACAATGGATGTTTCATAGAGTCCGGCTTCATATTTCGCCAGTAAAACTTTTTTTACTCTTGCTTCAAAATCGTGCTTGTCTATTTTGCCCTTGCGGATGGCTTTGCGTATTTTTTTGATGCTGCCTTTGATGTCTTCGGGCAGGCAAAGCATATCATTTCCGGCAATCAATGCCTGCGCTGAAGCCTCACCGGAAGGATAGTATTTCGTCACGCCTTTCATCTCCAGACCGTCGGTAAATGTGAGGCCGTTGTAGTGCAATTCATTGCGCAGCAAACCATTGACAGTGTTGACCGACAGCGATGTTGGCTGATGGGGCGTACTGTCTATGGCGGGAATAAATAAATGGGCAATCATCATGCTTTTCACACCTGCTTTTATCATGTCTTTAAAGGGATAAAGTTCTAATGAATCAAGTTGCTGTTTTGTTTTGTTGATGACTGGCAGGTCGTTGTGCGAATCCACCGTTACATCGCCGTGGCCGGGAAAATGTTTGGCGCAGGCAATGATGCCCGCATCCTGCATGCCCTTCATGTATTGAACGCCAAAAAGGGCGACTTTGTATTTGTCTTCGCCAAAACTGCGGTCGTTGATGACTGGATTGTCGGGGTTGTTGTTGATGTCCACCACCGGGGCAAAGTTGACATGAATGCCCAGCCGCTTGCATTGCAGGCCAATGGCCTTGCCTGTTTCGTAAATGAGCGAAGCATCCTCCACCGCACCCAGCATCATCTGGTGTGGAAAGTTGGTGACACTGTCCAGCCGCATTCCAAGCCCCCATTCACCATCTATGGTGATGAGCAACGGAGTTTTGGCAACCGATTGATAGTGGTTGGTCAGCACCGCCTGCCGCACTGGTCCGCCCTGAAAAAAGCAGAGCCCACCCACATCGTATTTCTCAATGTCGGAGGTGACGGAGTCAATGTGACCCTGCCCCTTGTTGCTGTGGGCACGAATAATCATCAATTGGGCAATGCGCTTTTTTTTGCTGAGAGAATTGTAAACGCTGTCCACCCATAAGCCGCCGGGCAGGTTGCTTTTATACTGGCAAAAAGCCGGGTGAACCCCGACCAGTAACAGGTACAAAATGAAGGTGGTTTTTATCATTCTATCTGCAACGTAATACATTGTGGGGATAGTGGCAAACCGGGCCATGGGGTTTAGTGAAATTTTAGGTAAAACAGCAATGCCATTAAACGATGGAAAAAGCTGAATAAAGAATTTAAAAGTAAAAGTGAGTGACACAACCAAAGCTGAATAATGGACAAATGCTCGTCCCCCCAAAAGACTAAGTTGATGACATTGGGTAAAACAGTGAAGTTCGCACCCCATTCCATTTCAAGACATTATCACCTCAAGACACTTACCCAACCCGACAGTGCTTTCTGGTTATTGTCAACCGAAATGACATAATAGTAAACCCCGACAGGAACAGATTTGCCTTTGTAAGTCCCATTCCACGGCACACTGTATCCAATGCTTTCAAAAACTGGTTGCCCATACCGGCTATAGACACTCACTGTGCAATGAGAATATTTTGCAAGAGAATTGATGACCCATTTATCATTGAATCCATCGCCATTGGGCGAAAAAGCATTGGGAACGTTGCAGGCGATTGAACTGACATGGCAGGTGAACGTTAAGGTGTCGCAGTCATTGCCAATCGTTACAGAATATCGCCCCGCTTCTTTTACATCAAAATACCGGGCATGGCTTCCGTTGCTCCATTGAATGTAAGGATACACTCCTGCATCCAACGTAATCACTCCTCCTTTGCAAACCGTATTTTGTTCCGGAAATGGCCGGAGTGGCTGGTCAACCACCGATAGCACCAAGGTGGCCACACTATCGCAGCTATAAATATTTTTGAGTGAATCGTAATAGGTACCTGCCTGCCTGATTGTTTTTCCACGCCAGGCAAACGGCAGTTGATTGCTGCAAAGAGTGGTGTTAAAAGAAATGTTGTAAGATGGTAGAACCGTGAGGTGTATTGTCACAAAGCTGTCGCAACCGTAGATTGTATAAAGATGATCGGTATAAGTACCCGAAGTTGTATAACCCCACAAAGAATCGCCCTGGCAAATGGATTGTGTGAACGTGTCTTTGAATGTGGGCTTCACTTTTACTTTTAAAGTATCGGTTGTAAGGGGACACCCGGTTAGGCTTGCAGACAAGACATAGTTGCCACTATTGATTGGAGAAATGTTTGTTACAGAGGCATCGGATTTCGGCGAAAAAAAACCATTTGGGCCGACCCAATTGTAGTTGACCCCGGATATGGAATCAGTAAATAATTGCAGCGTTGAGCCCAAACAAATGAGCGTATCGTTGCTTTTGGCAATGGCTTCTACTTGTGCAAAATCGCTGAAATAGCCAAAACCAGTTCCTATTCCTCCATCACCCTGCAACAAGCCTAAATGAAAAAAATGGGTTGGGTTTGTAATCCTGATTAAAGTTCCAACAGGGTAGTATATCTGCATGTAAGCAGCATACCAATTGTTGGCAGTGCCCGGAACCGGAAAAAAGTTGGCCGAAGCAATGACCCCTGACGTGCCATTTACCAAAAAGCTGTTTTGGCCTCCGTTTTTAACCAAAACAGACACATGTAATTCCTGGCTGGATGTAAGTTTGAATGAAATGTTGGAACTGCCTGTGCAAGTAAGTTTTGGCAACATTGCAGACCCAACCTCGCACCCAATGCCCGACAACTGGTAAGCATAAAACGGCTTGGAGCCTTTAAAATAAGAACTTGGATTGCTTAACGAAGCTTCAAAACTCTGGCCTGCATTCAGCGTTGCTATTGGCAACCCGTCCTGTAAAATGGCTGTTCCATTGCTGCTGGCCATTAGGTAAACCTTATCATAAGGCGGGTTCAATGAACCTCTGATGGCAATGTATTCATTTCCAATAATGTCGGTTGGAACCGTTTGGTCACCTGCCAAATCATAGCATGTACCGCTATAAATTCCACCACCATACAACTCATCATCACCCAGTGTAATAGCGATTGGTTTTGTACTTGTCACATGCGAACCTTGCAGGTGTTTTGAACCTAATTCACTTGTGGCTACGGCTGCATAAGTCTGCCCCTTGTTAAGGGTGATATAGTAAGTTGTGTTTGCCAAATGCCCAACAATATCATTAGACGGAGTGACGGTCACAATTGTGTTGTTGTCCGTTGCTACAATATTAAATGAAGAGAAACTTCCGCTCCTGTTGCTGAGCGCTGTTTGAGAAGAAATCCAAAAATCGTTTCCCAAAGCATTCTTTCCTTTCAGAGAAAAAAGGTCAGGGTTAGATGGGTTGGCAGCATTTGAGTTGACCTCGTAGTAAACAGAAATTTTAGAGGACGACGAAATTTTTAGACCATTATTGAGTATTGAATTGGCGGGTTTACATTCAATGTTATCAATCCAGTTCGTTAAATCAATTGAACCCGTTGCATTGGGAGCCAGGGTAATTGTTTGAACAGGCATTCCACCCGCTGCCGGTTGCGACACAGTCACCACTGCGGTTTCGCTATAGCTTGAAATATTTAACACAATGGGCCTGTCTTCATTTTGGCCTTGATAAACAGAATTCAACACCTCCGGTGCCGCAAACCAAAAGACAGTGTCCGTTTGACCGAGGCAATAATTGCTCATGAACATCACCATCAAAAATTTCCAAATAAACCCTTTCATGTTCATCCTGTTTACTAAATTCCCCTCAAAAACAATTCAATGATTTAAGCGAATTTACTTTATTCAATTTCAACTAAACAAGGATGATTTTTGTAAAAAACTTGTCTCCATCTTTAAGTAAAAAAAGTTAGGTATATTTTCTTATAAAATTTTTGATGAAAGAATTCTTTGCCCCACAAATCATTTTTCAAAATAACCGAAACATCTTTCCCCAAAACAAATCAAAATTTGGTGATTACGAGATAAAAGCAACTAAACGACCTGTTTTAGGCACTATATTAGTACAACGTCAATATAAAATCTATTCATGCTGCTCCACATTCATCCAGACAACCCACAGCCGCGACTTCTCAAGCAAGTTGTTGAGTGCCTTATGGACGGGGGCATTATCATTTATCCGACAGATACCATTTATGGATTGGGATGCGATATTTTTCAGAAAAAAGGCGTAGAAAAAATTTGCCGAATTAAAAACGTAGACCCTGAAAAGGCACAGCTTAGTTTTGTCTGCTCTGACCTGAGCGACCTCAGTAAATATACCAAAAGCATTTCCACACCGCTTTACCGGCTTTTAAAAAATTACCTGCCTGGTCCTTACACTTTCATTTTGCCAGCAAGTAAAGAAGTTCCTAAAATTTTATACGGCAAAAAAAACACCATTGGTCTTCGTGTACCGGACAATAAAATAGCCAATGCCCTCCTTCACGAATTGAATCATCCGCTGCTAAGTGCCTCCTTGCCAGGTGACATGGTGGAAGACTATACTGACCCGGAAATCATGTTTGAGAAATTTGGCAATCTTGTAGACTTCGTGATAGACGGCGGTATTGGTGGCATGGTGCCTTCAACAGTGGTTGACTGCACCAGCGAGCCTTTCACCGTTATCAGGCAGGGATTGGGCGAATGGGAGACCTAAGCTAAAAATGATTACAAAAACTCCTTTTTATAACCGTTTTCGTCAAAACCGACAATCAGCTTATCCCGCAACTCTATGACAGGTCTTTTGATGATGGATGGTGTTTCTATCATCAACGCTATAGCTGCGGCTTCCTCGGTGATGAGGGCCTGTTCTTCTGTCGGCATCTTTCGCCATGTTGCCCCTTTTTTGTTTAGCAGCGTCTCCCAACCCACCTCCTTACACCAAAGGTTTAGCATGCCATTGTTGATGCTTATCTCTTTTAAATTGTAGAAATCTACTTCAATATTATGTACTTTAAACCAAGCCATTGCCTTCTTTACCGTGTCGCAGTTTGGTATACCGTATAGTTTTATTTTCATGGGAAATGCAAATGAGTTTGCAATAATAAGGATTTGTCAGGTAGATGTTTTTTGGAAGTTTCATTCTTTTTTGAAAGCAATATTATTATTGTGCCTATCCCCACGGCAGGATACAATTTCCCCCATATTCTTTTGGTTTTCATTGTTTGGATGGGTTGGGTTTGGTACTTCTGGAAACGGTTCTGTTGTAAATCACGCTTACCTTTATCCGGGGTCTTACACCATTCACCTGACCATATATTCTATAGACCCGAATAGTCTTGATGGAGCATGTGGCTGTTCTAAGACATGTCTATCCAAGTGGATATTGAACAGGTTGTTGCAACCAAGTCTATGTTGGCAAAACTAAATGCAGTTTCATTAAAAAATGAAAAACAAGTAAATTCTGGTATTACAATGATTGCTGTTCATAATCCTTTTAACAATGTCCTTAATGTTTCTTTTAAATCATTGGAAATACCTGCAAACGGTAAACAGAATTTTTCTCTTACACTTTTAGACGCTAATGGTAAGATTGTATCAACACAAACTATTCTAGGGCTTACCGCAACAGCAAGGTTGCAAACGACTTCATATGCACCTGGTATGTACCTGCTAACTCTAAAAGGAACAGATGGTGCTTTGCAAAGTACTAAAGTCATTAAAATTAATCAATAACATTTACATTTAGGTCGCAACAATTGTTGCGACCTTCTTTTTTTACTTTAAAAGTTAAATAGCATGTTTAAAAAATTTTACACCTTAATTTGTTTTTCTTTTTTGTGTTGTTCAACTTTTAGTCAATCCGTCACTATAAAGGACGATGCCCATAAACTCTTACCAAATAGTACTAGTAGCTCTCCATATAATTTAAATTATGAATATAGTTATGCACAAACTATTTACTTAGAAAATGAAATACAAGCCGAGGGTACTATTACTGCATTAACCTATTATTTTAATGGGGCAAATCTTAGCCACTCTGATTCGCTTAATGTTTATATCGGAAAGACAAATTTTGACAATTTAGACAAGGGTATTAACTTGATTAAAGATTCTGCTATGAAAATGGTTTTTAAAGGCACGCTTTCTAATCCATTCATTTCTGGCTCTGTTACTATTACATTAGATACGCCATTTTATTACAACGGCGATAGCAATCTGGTAATAGCTGTTAACGAATTACGGGCAGGATCTGATACTGGTTTTTTTTCTGGTTTTTTAAAAAGAATACATGGTTATAAAATAAGAACTAATTGCGTTTGGGATCTAAATCCTATTAATGTTACTTATGTTCAGTCTGTTCCCCCGCAGACTTTTCTTTCCCCTTCTGGTAACGGAACTACTGCCGACATCACTATTCATGGTCTTACCAAGCTCCCCTGCCAGTCACCGCAAAATGTAAGGTTTGGAAACATTAATGATCATTCGACCCGTATTAGCTGGTCACCGCCCGATTCGGGCATTGTGCCGCCCGGTTATGATGTATATTTTGACACCTCTATTAACAAACCTGCCAACTCCATTAGCCCTGACAGTGTGAACATTAGCGGAACACAATTGGTGCTTAACAACCTTGCCCCAGGCACCAAATACTATGCATGGGTGCGCAGCAATTGTGGGTTAGGCAACCACAGTGTCTATTCATTAATAGATTCGTTTAGCACGGCATGCACCCCAACTCTCATACCTACACCAGCCGAACCATTCGATATATTTTTACCCAACTGTTGGAGCATTGCTTCCGGCAAATTGAATACGCAAACTCAATTTACACCACTTAATGAGAAAATAAATAATTTATGGCACAGGGGTAAATATTTAAACCAGGGTACCGGTACTAATTTTTGCGCAAAAATCAGTCTGTTGTATGATTCCAGCCGCGAATGGCTCATGAGCCCGGCCTACAACTTAGGTACAAGCGGTAATAAGAACTTGGAGTTTGATGTAGCGCTTACCAAGTATAGCGGCAATGGTTTTGCCGCCCTGTTTCCCGGAGATGTGCTTGCTGTGGTAGTAGCACCTGAAAACGGTGGTTATGAATGGAGCAGTAACAATGTGGTTAAAATATGGTATAATGGTATCTATTTGTCTAACACCGGCACCCATATAACCGTACCATTGAATGCCTATAGCGGTCCGGTGCGTGTAGGTTTTTATGTGCAACGGGATCCTACTACAAATGCAGCACTTGACCTTTTTATAGACAACGTACAAGTCACCGGGTTAATGCCAGTAACCTTATTATCCTTCACCGGGCAAAAACAAGACAACCGCAACCTGCTTCAATGGCGCACCGCCACCGAGCAAAACAACCGGGGGTTTGAGTTGCAACGCAGTACTAGTGGAACAGCATTTAGAAGCATTGCTTTTGTGCCAACAAAAGCCAACGGCGGCAATAGTACCGGGCAATTGATTTATCAGTTTGCAGATAAAAAGCCCCTGGCATCAGGTTCTTATTATAGGTTAAAGCAAGTGGATTTTGATGGCAAAAGCACTTTGAGCAATGTTGTGTTTATTAAAGGCGACAACGTTACGGAGTTGTCCATTTCAGGGCTGTATCCAAACCCAACACAAAGCCAACTGAATGTAGTGCTACAGTCACCAACGACACAAAAAGTGGAGTTGGTTATTAGTGACATAGCCGGTAAAGTGGTGCAGCAGCAAACCCTGCAACTGCAAAAGGGAGAGAACAATAACGTGGTGAATGTGGCAGGATTGGCTAAAGGGATTTATGTGGTGAAAGTGGTGTGTGCTAATGGCTGTGAATCTGTGAGTAAGTTTGTGAAGGAGTGAAGAGAGTAGCAAGATAAGAGTAGTAAGTAGTAAGACAAAACACCTCTCCCCCTTTGGCGGCTACCCTGTACACACAAGTAATCATGTTTTTAAATCAGATATTTGCGAGAAACTATGGAAGTTGATTTATCGCCGATTCATTTTATGGCAAATTATAAAGGGATGACTGGAGACAAGCGTTTAGATGCCCGTGCGCAGGGTTTATGGACTAGCTTAAGCAAACATCCTGGTTCTACGATTAGTAAGCTATCATCCAGCCGGGCCGAGCAGGTTGCTTATTACCGCTTGTTGGAAAATGAAAAGTTAGACGAGAACGATTTAATCAAAGAACTTACGGGCAGGGTATCCTCTTTAGTAGTTGGCCGAGATGTATTGTGTATGGAAGATAGCAGTGAAATCAATGTATTGGACAATAAGAACAGGCTACAGCCGGACAGTGGCCTGGGCTTATCAGACAATGCTGACAATGCTACCTGCTTCAAAATACACCCCGGATTGGTTTTGGATGCCCGGAGTTTATGCCCCCTTGGATTTTCTGCCATTAAAATTTTTCACCGTGATGAACAAAAGCCTGACCGGTTTGAAAGAAATTACAAGTACCAACCTATAGAAGACAAAGAATCCTACAAATGGATAGAAGTATCGCAGGCATCCAAGGTTACTTTAGCCCAATCCAATTCGGTCACATTTGTGCAGGACAGAGAAGGGGATATTTATGAGCAATTTGCACTTATCCCCCAAGAAAAGTATCATTTGCTTATTCGCAGCCGAACCACCCGCAAGCTTAGTGACGGGTTGGATTTGTACACTGCCATGCAGCAACGACCGGTTGCCGGACATTACACCATCGAAATTGCGGCAGACAAACGAAAGGGCAAACAAAAGCGAAGTGCTGAAATGGCCATTTGCTACGGTACATTCCAGGTTAAACGACCAGCCAAATTTACGAAAGACAGTTACCCCCCATACATCACCATACAGGGCGTATGGGCACAGGAAATAACACCTGGCATAGCTGAAAAAGATTTAGTGAATTGGAAACTGCTAACCACACACAGCATCAACGATGTGGGTGATGCAATAAAAATGGTAGAATGGTATAGTGCCCGCTGGTATATAGAACAGGTATTCAGATTGCTGAAAAGCGACGGCTTTGGCATAGAAGGCGCACAGTTAGAAACCGGCTGGGCTTTGCGCAAACTGGTACTGATGCAGCTTTCCAGCTTGCTGAAGATACTTCAAATGAATATTGCGTACAGCGATGCAGAAGAAGGCCAACCGATTGAAGAGGTGTTTACCGAAGCGGAAATAAAAGTATTGGTGCACCTCAATAAAACATTACAAGGCAAAACAATTAAAACGCAAAATCACCACAATCCCCAAAAAACCAAGTGGGCGGCCTGGGTTGTCGGCAGGCTGGGCAGATGGAAAGGTTATGCATCTCAAGGTCCGCCAGGGGTTATTTGCCTCAAAAAAGGAATGGATAGGTTTAATGCTATCCTGGAGGGAATAAACGTAGCTAAAGATATGTGTACAGGGTAGCCCCTTTGGCGGACAGGCTGCCGGAGCCACAAAAATTCCGAGAGTAAAGCTTTTGGTTTAGCCTTTTTACTTTAGCCTTTATTTTCAGTACAAGACAGTGTATGCTTATTGTAGTTGAATGTATAGTGAGTGTATGCAGAGTGTATGGTGAGTGTATGAGGAATGTATGAAGAGAGTATGGGAAGAGTATGGGAAGAGTATGGGTAACGTATCACACATGTATATCTACTCCCTATCTAAGGTATGGATAAAGTATCAGGAAGCTGATTTACGACTTCACAAGGCATCAATAAAGGAGTTAGTTAGGCTAACTCATTCACAATTGTTGCCTTGTGAAGTTTTGTTGAACCTCAATCGTCCTTTTATTCAGAAAACGTAAAATTCTGAAATAATTTCCGCTAAAGACAGTTCTTGGTTTAGCCTTTCTGCTTTTACCTTTTCATCATTGACTGATGTTCACTTTTAGGTTTATCCTTTTTACTTTTGCGTATGAACATCCGCAGCAAACTCCCAAACATTGGCACCACCATTTTCACAACCATGAGCCAGTTGGCGGTGCAGCACAATGCTGTCAATCTCGGCCAGGGTTTTCCGGATTTTTTGATGAGTGAAGAACTGGCAGAACTGGTCAACAAAGCCATGAAAGACGGCCACAACCAATATGCTCCAATGCCCGGCCTGCCTCTGCTGCGGGAAAGACTTGCAGAAAAAGTGCAGAATTTATACGGCACACAAATCAATCCGGCTACTGACATCACCATCACTCCAGGGGGCACTTATGCAATCTACACTGCACTCACCACTGTGTTGCACCCCGGCGATGAGGTCATTGTGTTTGAACCTGCCTACGACAGCTACATTCCAAATATAGAAATTAACGGAGCCGTACCTGTCCTCATTCCCCTCACCTTTCCAGGTTACAACATCCCATGGGACACGGTAAAGGCTAGCATTACTCCACGAACAAGAATGATCATGATCAACTCGCCACACAACCCCAGTGGAGCAGTGCTGTCAGTCGACGATATGGAGCAGTTAAGACAGGTGGTAGCCGGCACAGACATTATGATACTGAGCGATGAAGTGTATGAACACCTCATTTTCGATGGCATGCAGCACGAAAGCATTTTAAAACATCCCGACCTTTTAGAAAGAAGTTTTGTTTGCTTCTCATTCGGAAAAACTTATCACTGCACAGGTTGGAAACTGGGCTATTGCATTTCCGCCCCCAAGGCGATGGAAGAGTTTAGAAAAGTTCACCAGTTTAATTGCTTTACTTGTCACACCCCCTCGCAAGTGGCACTGGCCCGGTACCTGGATAATGAGCAGGCGTATTTGCAACTTGGTTCATTTGTGCAGGGTAAGAGAGATTATTTTCAACAATTAATGAGCAGCACATTATTCACTCCCCTGCCTAGTCACGGCAGCTATTTTCAATGCTTTAGTTATGAAAAAATAACGACAGAACCAGATAAGCAGTTTGCCATTCGGCTGACTAAAGATTACGGTGTAACAACTATTCCTGTATCCGCTTTTTACAAGGGACATAATGACAATCATGTACTACGCTTTTGCTTTTGTAAAAAGGAAGAAACACTTGAAAAAGCAGTTGAAAAATTAGTTAAGATAAAAACTGAATTTTTATAATTCTTCCTCGAAATTCATAAGCTTCTAAAAGCAATTCTTATTTAGTGTCCGCAAGAAAACGCTCTATCCCTTTACCATCCATAGTTACAGGATAAATTTAGTTATGAACACCTGTTAGCAAGTGTTGATTTTGCTGAATTT
>JAYTGA010000080.1:0-2269 GCA_043733905.1 Segetibacter sp. | reverse complement strand
TCTGAAGTGTTTTATGAATTTTTCGCCCTTCACGAACTATTATATCAACAATTTCTAAAATGTCTTTTCTTGAAGTTCTGAAATTTACGATGCAACATCTTAAACAATATTGGTCTGCAACAACAGCATTTGATAAAAATACTTCACCTCCCTGTTGCAACTCATTCAATAGTTTTTCATTTAATGTGTTCAAATAAGTTTTGTTCTTTTTTTCATCCTTCGTAATGTCAATAGGAACATATCTCAAAGTAGTAATGCTCAGGTTTTGTGTTACGGCTTCAAGCTCCGAATGCTTTTTTGCTTCATCAAATAACAGTTGAGATAGCGCAATGTCTTCTCCAATCATTTCTATGTAGCCATTCTTTCCTACCTGTTGCAAAGCCATCCAAACTTTTAATGCTCTGAATCCCCTTGAGTTTTGAAAACCATATTCATAATAATTCAATGATGGTTCGTCATCCTGATTACTGAAGTTATAATAAACAGGATGCGAACTGTAAGTGTCAATGAGGTGTTGAGGGTTTTTTACTAAGGTGCAACCTGCTTCAAGTGGTGCGTAAAGCCATTTATGTGGGTCAAGAGCAATGGAGTCAGCTTCCTGAATTCCGTCAAACAAATTTTTGTATTTTGGAATTACTACTGCAGGAATTCCATAAGCACCGTCAATATGAAACCATAAATCTTGAGCGTGGCAAATAGCAGCAATTGCAGAAAGATTATCGACTACGCCTGTGCTAACATCGCCTGCATTTCCTATTACAAGAAAAGGTTTTTTGCCATTATTTAAATCGTCATTAATTGTTTGTGATAAAATTTCCGTATTCATTTTATTTTCTGCATCGGTAGGTATCCATCTGATGGCTTTTGAACCGTGTCCGAATAAAACTACTGCCTTCTCAATCCAGGTGTGAGTTGCTTTTGAGCAATACAAAACCATTTCATCATGCGTATTCACTAAACCGTCTTCCTTTATGCTCTTTGGGGCTTTGGCAGTTCTTGCAGCTAAGAAAGCAGTGAGATTTGCCATGTTGCCGCCGCTTACTAATATCCCGCCATACGTAGGAGAAACACCAATAAATTCTGCCAGCCATTTCACTGTCTGCTTTTCAATAGCTGTTGCCATCGGGCTTAAAATATTCGCACCAACATTGGGATTTACAGCAGCAGCTAACAAATCTGCCAGTGCTCCAATTGGTGCTGGAGATGAAGTAATGTATCCAAAAAATTTTGGGTGTCCGTTGAGCAATGAATGCTTGAGTAATAAATCGGTAGTCTTAGAAAATAATTCAGAAACGGAAGTGCCTTGTTCAGGCAATGAAGCATTGCCTAAAACAGTTTGTATTTGCTTTGGAGTTTCTCCAGTGGTAACCTGTTTTTCATCAATGGTGTCAATGAAATGTGATATGGTGTCGATTAATTGGTAGCCAATTCTTTTGAATTCGTCTTTGGTAATTTCAATTGGTGATTTTCGATTATCTGGCATATCAATATTTATTACTTTTTAGTTTGGCAAAGTTAACTGCTTGCAGTCCGGTGGCAAGTTCGCACTGTCGCTAAAGCATGGCACATTACTCATAAACATAAATGAAAACCCGGATTCACACAATAGGATAAATGAAATTGTGAACATATATTTAGATGTGGGGTCTACTGAACACGTTTTGAAATTGGTGAAGAAACTTCCGTTTATGCCACACATGCAAAAAACCCAATGTTGGCTGTAATGCTTCTATCAGAGTTGGAAGTCTAACTATTTAACGCCGACTTTAAGTTGTCTATTATATTCGTCTGCATCAAAACTACCTATGGATTTTTCTATCAATCCATCTTCGCTAAACGTCCAAATTTCAAATCCGCTAACTTTTACTTTATTGCCTGTGCCTTTGGGACCCGAATTTGTCCCTGTTAAAGTCCAATGAAATTCTGTTCCGTTAGGTTTGGTAACTAAACTGTCCATTGCTACTATCATATCAGGAAAGGCAGTCATAAAACCTTGAGCAACTTTTGTTATAGCATCTCGTCCAACAGCAGGCGAATCAGCATTTACTTTTAATGAACCATTGGTTGCAAAAAACGCAGCAACGCTCTCTGGTTTTTGGCTACACCAAGCCGCAGAATATTTTTTTCCAAAATCTGTCAGTACTTCTTTGTTCATTGTGTTATTATTATTTGCTTCAGTATTTAAACTGTCTGTTCTTGATTTGTCTGATTGATTGTTGCAGCTTGTTACAAGTGATAAGAACAGAAGAGAGAATGTAAATGAAAATAG
>JAYTGA010000079.1:0-7924 GCA_043733905.1 Segetibacter sp. | reverse complement strand
GCCATCAAACAGGCTACAGTGAAGACTTTCAGCCGTAATACCCATGCCTGTGTGTGCCAGGTAAACAGCCACTCCCACAGCTTTGATGAAGGTGCTTTTCCCTGCCATATTCGCCCCTGTCAGGAAGAGAAAATTGCCTTC
Source organism: Segetibacter sp. (assembly GCA_043733905.1). Classification (GTDB taxonomy): domain Bacteria; phylum Bacteroidota; class Bacteroidia; order Chitinophagales; family Chitinophagaceae; genus Segetibacter. The sequence continues at coordinate 7,783 of JAYTGA010000079.1, read as the reverse complement.
CCTGTTTAGTGTTACATCATAGGCAACTGCCTTGTGCAGCAGCGGGTGATAAAGGCTTTTGCCTTCAATAAATGGCTCGTTTGTTTTGCTGATTTTGGGAAATGATAAACGGAGTTTTGTAGTAGCCACAGCCATACTTTTATAAGCATCCAGCTTGTTGAAAATGTCCACCAGTTGGTTGGTTTGCTGCTTAAACTGGTAAAGCAAATAATGGGCAAAAACAAGGTTGTCCGTTGGCGACAAAATTTTTTCCGCAGGCCATTCCATCATGCTTTGAATGATTGGCCGGGCAGTCAGCGCTTTGATTTGCTGGACAAATGCCTGCAACAAAAGCGGGTTGTTTTCATCGTCGAAATGTGTCACAAATTGCTGCAGCCCCGAAAAGAAATGAAGGAACTGAACAATAGAAAATTTGATGAGCGAGTAGTCTGCACCATGAAAATATTTGTAGAAATGGGTGCCCGGTATAGATGGATGTTTCGGAAGAGCCTCTATCCCGGATTCATAAAACTTCAACACAACCATGATGGTTCCGTTGGTAATAGTGGTCGGCCAATTGACTTCCTTTTCAATAATAATCTTGATGGTTGCCTGTGTCTGTTCAATTTTGACAAGGTCTGAGTAGGGATGTGCAAGCAAGTGACGTAACCAATCCCTGCCGCCGGTCGTGGTCGTAAAGTCAAGATGGCGAAACAGCGACTGCTCTTCATCGTGATGAAAAATAGCGAGGTCGTGTAAGGTCGTTTTGTCTGTTTGCATGGAGGGAATTAGGAATTAAAAATTGACAATTAATAACTAACAATTAAATCTCAGCCTCATTCCTTTATGAGATTCATTCCACATCTCATTTCCATAAACCAGCACTCCATTAACATAAGTATGTGTGATGGCCGCAGGAAAAGTAAAACCTTCTAACGGGCTCCAGCCGCATTTGTAGAGGATATTTTCAGGGGTCACGGTGGTGGTTTTATTTCTGTCAACAATCACCAGATCAGCATGGTAGCCTTCCCGAATGTAACCACGATCTTGAATGTTGAAACAGTCTGCAACAGCATGGCTCATCTTCTGCACCATTTTCTCAATGGTAATCCTTCCTTCCCTTACATAATGCAGCATCAGCAGTATGGGATGTTGCACCAGGGGCAGACCTGCATGGGCATTTTCATACAAGCCATTTTTCTCCGAAAGCAGGTGTGGCGCATGGTCTGTGGCAATCACATCCAGGCGATCATCCAGCAATGCCTGCCACAGGGCTTCCTTGTTATGTGCAGCTTTAATAGCAGGGTTGCATTTAATCAGGTTGCCGTATTGTGCATAATCATCCGCAGTAAAATGTAAATGATGAACGCAAACCTCTGCCGTTATCCGCTTTTCTTTCAGGGGCAGCATGTTGCTAAACAGTTGCAGTTCTTTGGCTGTGGTAATGTGCAAAATGTGGAGACGTGTATCATACTTCATCGCCATTTGCACAGCACGAAACGATGATTCAAAACAGGCTTCCTCATCCCGTATGACAGGGTGGTCGGCAGGTTCCAGAACGGGTTTGGAGGCCTTGATCCTTTCAAGGTTTTGTCGAATAATTCTTTCATCCTCGCAATGTGTGGCAATCAGCAGTTCCACATTTTCAAACAGCCGCTCCAGCACCAGCGGGTTGTCCACCAGCAGGTTGCCGGTAGATGAACCCATGAAAACTTTGACACCACACACGTCATTCTTTTTCTCATTTGTGCGAAGCACTTCTTCCATATTATCATTGGATGTGCCCATGAAAAATGAATAGTTGGCCAGCGATGTTTGCGCAGCAATAGCATATTTTTCTTCCAGCAACTCCTGGGTAAAAGCAGGTGGCACAGTGTTAGGCATTTCCATAAAAGAAGTAACGCCGCCAGCCACCGCAGCTTTGGATTCTGTGTAAATGTCTGCTTTGTGCGTAAGCCCCGGTTGCCTGAAATGAACCTGGTCATCTATTGCACCTGGCAGCAGCCACTTTCCTTCACCATCAATGGTTGTAACGTTTTCTTTGGTAGAAATATCACTTCCTATTCTATGAATCCTTCCATCTTTTATTAACACATCAGAAGTGAATGTTTTACCTTCGTTTACAACTTGTATATTTTTAATTAGATAATCCATATTGATTGTTTTAACAAAATCCTTTTTCATGCAAATTATTAAATCTACCCGCATCCTCCTTTTTTTCCTTTTTCCCTTACTTGTTACTGCACAAAGTTCCTATGTTCCGCTGGGTCTCAAAGATTATGATCTTATCAACCGTCTTGAAATAAAAACAGGCAACACAAACCTAATGTACTCCACGGTCAAACCTTTTAACCGCCGTCTTTACACACAGGAAGTTGAAAACATTGACAGCATTTCATCGGCAGTTTCTGGCAATGCCTACCACCTGACCGCTATTGACAAACACAACATGCAACGGTTCCTGATGAGCAACAGCGAGTGGTCTAAACCCAAAGATGCTTACCTGAATAAAAAACCAGTTCTTTCTAATTTCTTTAAAACGCCTGCTAATTTTTACGAGGTCAATCAAAAGGACTTCTCGCTGATTGCGAACCTGGCAATACAATATCAGTTTATGAAGGAAAAAGAGAATTCACAGAACTTATTTTACAACAGCAGGGGCATCTCTGTAAGAGGTTTGATTGGCAAAAAAGTAGGGTTCGATGTGTTTGTGTCGGACAACCAGGAGCGTGACCCGCTCTATGTTCAAAACTATATTGCGGCTCACCAATCCGTACCTGGAGTTAGGTTTTATAAAAACTTCAAAGCAGCAGGTGGTGTAGACTATTTTGATGCAAGAGGTTCGATCAGTTTCAATGCGTCCAAATACATTGACATTCAGTTGGGCTATGACCGCAACTTTATTGGCGATGGCTATCGCAGCTTGTTTCTCAGCGATTTTTCTGCCAATGCTTTATTCCTCAAATTCAATACCCGCATCTGGAAGTTCAACTATGAAAACCTGTTTATGGAGCTGCTGCCAGATGGTGCAAGAGTGGGTGGCGACAAGGTGTTGCCAAGAAAATATTTCCGCATGAACTTCCTAAGCCTGAACGCTACCAAATGGCTGAACGTGGGCATTTTTGATGCGGTCATGTTTGGCAGAAAAGACCATTTTGATTTTCAATATTTGATACCAGTCCTGTTTTTGCGCCCTGCGGAAAGTGATATTGGCAGCGGTGACAATGCCCTGGTAGGTTTGAATATCAAAGCGAACATCAAGAAGAAAATTCAGGTCTATGGACAACTGGTGCTTGATGAATTTTTACTGAAAGAAGTATTTAAAAGCAACGGCTACTGGGCTAACAAATTTGGCTACCAGTTAGGCATCAAATATCCTGATGCTTTTGGCATAGAAAATCTTGATCTGCAGTTTGAAAACAACCGGGTAAGGCCATTTACCTACACGCACAACGACACTTCTCTTTCCGCAAATTATGTAGTGTCCAATTTCACCCATTCCAACAATCCACTGACCCATCCGCTTGGGGCTGGTTTCCAGGAAGATATTTTCATCGTAAAATATCAACCTCTAAAACAACTATTCCTGACGGCAAAAGCTATCTATTACAAGCAGGGATTGGATACTACGGGAAGTAATGTTGGAACCAACATTTTAAGGAACTATCGTGACCGGCCTTTGGGCACTTATGGCTACTTCATAGGAACGGGCGACCTGGTTAAGTCAATGAACGTCTCTCTGCTTGCATCGTATGAATTGCTTGACAACATGTTTATTGATGCCGGTGTTCAGTACCGAACTTTCAACCGCGCTATTGAAGGCAATTCAAACACAACCATTGTTTCCTTTGGGTTCCGTTGGAACATGGCCCGCCGCATGTTTGACTTTTAACCATCTTAAAATTTATATAATTCCCCAAAAAAGGCTGCCCCACAAGGACAGCCTTTACTTTTTCTATAAATTTTAAGATGAAAGTAAATCTTGTTTCAGGCAATGCTCATCACATGCTTTCAGGTTTATTTTTAAATTTTTACGCTATCATCTTTCTCACCACATCGGTTGTCAGCCTTTGATTGTTGCTGCCTGTGGTAATGATTTTAAGACTCAAATACTTGCCAACGGGCATGTTTTCCAGCAAAAGTGAACCCTTTTTACCTGTGACAGTGTTCCAGATAGTAGCCGGGGTAATGACATCGTCGGTGGTGTAAACAAAGCTGATTGTTTGCGTACCTGCACCCTGCTTTACCACAATCTTCATGCTACCTGTGGCTGGGTTAGTAACTCACATTACGCAGATTTATAAACATATTTTCAGGCGGCCATTTTCCTTCTAATTATTTTCAAGGCTACCCATGAGGCTCCTGCCATATTGATGGTTATCAACAATTTTAGCCCACATTGCAGTAAAGTGGCCCGCAACTGTTAAAATTCTCTATTCTCTCTTTTTTTCCTGACCATATTCCATAGGGGGTTGAAGCAAAATGATATCCTTACCGATAAGGTTTTAATCGGTAAGCAGTACACTGGCGGTGTTCGTTTTACTGCAGAAGAATTCAGTCTACCGATAGCTGATGCCAATGATGTTTTGCACTTATGGTTCCTACTCTTGTTTCCTCCGCTTTTTGTTCGCTCCAGCTGGCCGAAAAAAAATAATCGGAAAGGTTATTTTGCCCTAAAAAAATTGAAATAAAATGTCGAAGCAGAAGCGAAGGAGATACGAAGAAGGTGCGAAGAAGGTGAGAGTTAGGAAGATCTGGTAGTGTATCAGTTTGAAAATTTAGGTTCATAGTGTTCCAAAGTTTTGATACTTCACAATATTTACTAACCATCAAGCGTATATACAAATTCTAAGTCAAATTTTTTGTAACTTACTTAAATCTACTAATTTTTTTAGTACATTTGTTGTCCAAAAATAATCAATCATGGAAGATTCTCTAGCAATTGCAAACTACTTCATAATGAAGTCTTTGGATGAGGGGGTCAATTTAACCTCAATGAAAATACTGAAATTAGTATATATTGCTCATGGATGGCATTTAGGATTGAATGGAACTGCATTAATAACAGAAGGTGTTGAGGCTTGGAAATATGGCCCAGTTGTTCGTAAAGTTTATACAGAACTGAGAGATTATGGCAACAACTCAGTCAAGGAGCTTACTACTATATACAAAGGATTTAAACGGATTACTCCAACAGTTGAAGACGCAGATGTTGAAAAGTTTTTGGATAAGGTATGGGATTTTTATAAAAAATATTCAGCGTTGCAGCTTTCAAGTTTAACGCATCAGCCAAATACTCCTTGGGATATTGTATGGAATAAAGAAGGACACAATAGTGGAAATGCACCTATCCCCAACAATTATATAGAGGAACACTACAAGGATAAAATAAAAGCTACCACAACTTCATAAGCTAATGGAAATAATAGAATCATCAATTCCCAAAGTAGACGATCTTGCAAAAGAAGAACAAGAGTCTTTAATAAATAGCGCAAAAAGAAAGGAACACAATAAGGCAACATCCCATAAGATTACCACTTTCTTGCTTTGGGCAATAGTTATTATTGTTGTTGTTATTGGAGGTATTAGGCTTATCCATTTAGTTTTACCCGAAAATTGCCAATGGCTTAAACCCGAAGCATTAAGTAAGATTGATGAGTTTTTTATTCATGGTACAGTAGGGGCTATTTTAGCTAAATTTTTGGAGAATAAAATATCTTTGAAGGAAGACCAATAAATCCCTATAAATCAGTCCTTCCTTTTATAATTTCCCCTTGTCTTTGGTGCTTCATAGTCTGCAAGCATAACTATATCCGCAATAGTCATAGGCTTTTTAGTAAGTCCTGCTTGCATTGCAGGTGTGACACTAAGGCTTTTGTGAATCTTTGCGAAGTTATAATAAACAAAGTGTAAAGCTATAGCGCAACAATGGTTTTCAATCTTCTTTGAGAAAGCATTTGTGATCCTTGTAAATCTTCTCATTGCCATTCTCATTGTGAGGTTTTGACGTTCTACATAAGATGTAGAAATGAACTTCTTATTTGGCTGACCTGTTACTACATGTTTTTCACATCCTGTACATTCAGCAGGGCTATATTTCTTTTCTGTACTGTTAGTATCATTGCCAGATTGACCATAAATTTTTATTAGTTGTGCAAAGTTAATATCATTATCAAAAGCACCGTAAACCGCTTGCAGATAGGCTTTCAGGCCATCAGTAGTAAGTTGAACTCTATTAGCTAAACGGCTTGCTACATCTTGCATAAACTCATTTGCGCTATCTGCATCACGGTCGGCAGCAAGCCATGAAACTATGAGTTTGCTATCTGCATCAATAGCCGTCCATGTCCAAACGTCACCAGCTTTATCAGGAGCATTTGTAGCACTACCAACATTCTTTTCTTTAGCGTAAACAAACGACCAAATTTCATCGCATTGAACCCTTTCGGACTTAACTCCAATAACAGTGTCATTGTGGAATGTTTGACAAGCTGCACCCACTTCAACCAGTAGTTTAGTAACCGTATTTATTGACACATTGCAAAGGCGTGAAGTCGAACGCAGGCTGCTACCCTCAACAAGTTGGTTGATGATTTGAACCCTCTTTTCTATTGGTAACTTGTTCATAGCTTCTTTGTTTTGTGAAACAAAGATAGGTCTTTTGCTTGAACGGTCAAGCATTTTGTTCATTTTGTTGATAACTTTAAGAGTTTAGTATATCTTTATCTTAATTAAAAACAAAATTAGAAATTTAATTTGAATTAAATTAACCCATAGCTTAACTTTGTGAAAAGAAAGTGTCAAAAGATGAGAGTTTCCAAAGATGGCCATAAGGCTATTTATATTGATTTGGACAATAAAAAAGAAATTTTAGCGTATATAAAACAGGACGAAAGACACATAAAGAAATTTAATTTTTTTGTAGATATATTTTTAGAAAACTTGAGGAACTCTAAAATTTATACAAAAGAGAATATCAGCGATAAATGCCAGGATATTTATGCCGTTAAACTTTTTATAGGTCAGGAAAATGATAGAATTTATTGTAAAGAAACTAACGATAAAGATGGAATTAGAATTACAATACTTGGCATATTACACAAGACTAAAAAAACAGAAACATTATCATCAAAAGAAATATCAATAATTGAAAAACTTGCAAATTATGAATACGAATTTGAACAAACGAATTGATATAGAAGATGAATTTTCTTCACTATTTGAGTTCAAGTCGGAGGATGAGGAATTGAAGCATGATGCAAACATGTTAATGTTTAAATTTTTAAGTGAACTTGAAAGGGTTACAGAAGATACTTTACTCCAAAAAGATTTAGCAGAGGCTCTAAACACGTCTAAAAGTTTTATCAGCCAGCTATATAAAGGTAATAAATTGGCTAATCTTACAACTTTAGCGAAGTTGCAGAAAGCTTTTAATATAACATTTGATATTAAAGGCAGGTCAAATAATGAATCAGTTCAAAAACCTCTAATAGAAATTAGACAGAATGCACTTGATTATAAGAAATTTAATTTCCCGCTATTAAGTAGTGTAGAATATTCTCAAAGAGTAAGTATTCCAGAGAAAAAAGATTATAATTTATTACAAAGAGCATGAGCGAAAACCAAGAAATATATTTTGAAGTAGTAAGGATTAAAGCCTTTTCTTTCTATATAGACGAAGCCTCTGTAAATTTAGAAAAACAGGTCTTAATACAATTTCAGCATAAGACTGGGTATGATTCAACTAATAATATTATAGACCTAACTCTTAGGACTTTTTATTCTTATGACCCCAATGCGCCAA
>JAYTGA010000078.1:0-11848 GCA_043733905.1 Segetibacter sp. | reverse complement strand
GCAGGTTTTTTGCAAAGCCATATTGAACACGAAAAGCTGGGATGCGAAATTGCCAAAAAATACTTGCCTGAGTACGATTATTCAACTGAGCAAATGGATGCCATTTGCAGAATGATTATGGCGACAAAGCTGCCACAGTCGCCTTTAGACCATTTAAGCAAAGTGCTCTGCGATGCCGATTTGTTTTACCTGGGCGGCGATGAATATGAATCTTATGCCGACAAGTTGTTCAACGAATTTAAGATGAACAGTTTCATTAAATCGCACACGGAATGGGACATCAAACAAGTTGAATTTTTAGCCGGACATTTTTATTTCACCACCACGGCCATCAATGAAAGTGAACAAGGAAAACAACAAACCCTCAGCCGTTTGCAGTCAAAACTTGTTGACACAATTTCACATCATCAAAGAGCTACTCCCCTCGAAATTTTGCAGGATGCGTTGTCTGTTATCGTTGGGGTGGTAATTGCCGGTTTTGCATTAAAAGGATTCTTAGTTCCCAATCGCTTTTTCGATGGCGGCATCACTGGTGTTTCTTTGCTGGTACATGAACTTTATCATTTCAATCTTGCCATCATCATCATTGCGTTCAACATTCCGTTGATTGCTATCAGCTATTTTTCTGTGGGCAAAAGATTTGCTTTCAGAACTTTTTTGAGTGTGGTATTGTTGGGCGTTTGTTTATGGCTCTTACCAGAGTTTAAGTTGACGGACGACAAGCTGCTTATCTCCATTTTTGGCGGCGTTTTCCTCGGCATTGGCATTGGCCTTGTCATGCGGGCCGGTGCTGCATTAGACGGCATTGAAGTGCTTGCCTTATACACATTGAAGCGTACTTCATTTACCATTACAGAAATCATTCTTGGGCTGAATGTCCTGATATTTACTATCGCAGCTTTCAAGTTTGGAATCGCTACGGCTTTGTATTCCATTCTCACTTATTTTGCCGCTACACGAAGTATAGATTATGTAGTGGAAGGCATACAGGCTTACACTGGTGTCACCATCATTTCAGGAAAAAGCGAAGTCATCAAATATCAGCTTGTCAACAAACTGGGCAGAGGAATTACCGTCTATAAAGGCGAACGCGGTTTCCTCCCCGGCAAGTTTGAAGTGAGTGCCGATTGTGACATTATCTTCACTGTCATCACAAGATTGGAACTGCGGAAGTTGAAAAATCTTGTTTACGAGGTAGATTCCAAAGCATTTGTTTTTGCCAGCACGATTAAAGAGGCTTCCGGTGGCATTATCAGGCGTAGGAATGAACATTAGTGGAACGTTATTTCCATCTAAAAAAAAGCCTGGCTCAAAACAATGAGTCAGGCTTTTTTCCTCTGGAAAATCTTTTTGTTTTTCCTTTCAGAAAATAGGATTTCCTATTTTTCTATGAAGCAAGTTGCTTTATTCAAATTGAAAAAAAATTACTGAAAAAAAATTCAATACACCACCACATACCCCGTACTCCTGCCCCCGCCTGCTTCTTTGGCCAGTATGTTTTTGCTTATCAGGTCTTGTATATCCCTCAATGCAGTGTCCTGTGAGCATTTGCCTATTTTAGCCCATTTAGAAGAAGTTAGTTTTCCGTCAAAACCATCCAGCAATTTGTTGAGCAGCAGCTTCTGTCTTTCGTTCAGTATTGTTGTGGCATTCACTTCCCAGAATTTTGCTTTTTTCAGCACCTCGGCCAGCAGTTCGTCCGATGCGGCTATGGAGCGGTTCAGGCAGTTCAGAAACCACTCTAACCAGTCTGTTATGTCCAGGTCGCCTTTTTGGGTTTGTTCCAGTATGTCGTAGTATTTGTTGCGTTCCTTGCGTATCTGTCCGCTCATGCTGTAGAAGCGTTGTGTGGTGCCATCTGCTCGGCTCAGTTGCATGTCGGTTATGGCACGGGCTATCCGCCCGTTGCCATCGTCAAACGGGTGTATGGTCACAAACCAGAGGTGTGCTATGGCAGCTTTTATGACCGGGTCTGTGTTGCCGGCGTCGTTCATCCATTGAAACAAACCATCCATTTCATGCTGAAGCCTGTCGGAACCAGGTGCTTCAAAGTGTACGGTTTCTTTACCCATTGGCCCCGATACAACCTGCATAGGGTCGTCTTTTGAATTGGTGCGCCAACCGCCTGTTTCTATTTTGTGCATGCCACTCAGTCCTGTGGGAAACAGCGCATTGTGCCAGCCAAACAGCCGCTCATCGCTCAATGGTTTGTTGAAATGTTGGGTCGCATCCAGCATCATTTCTACCACACCGTCCACATGGCGGTCGGCGGGTATGAGACCTGCTATGTCCATGCCCAAACGGCGGGCTATGGACGACCGCACTTGTCCGGCATCCAGCAGTTCGCCTTCTATTTCGCTTGATTTTAAAACGTCCACCGTCAATGTGCTGAGGTTGGCTTCCAATTGTAGGCCAAAGCCCAGACCTTCCATTTTACCCAACAATCTTCCCTGCCGGTGGCGCACTTCGGCCAGCAGTATTGACAGTTTCTCTGCATTCCACTCAAATGCAGGCCATTGTTTTCTTTGGTGTACATATGTTGGCATACTCCGCATATTATGCGGTGAATGTACGACTTAATCTCCGCAAAAAAGATTATTATCCGCAAATTATGCGGCGATTAGGTCATTTATTCTCCGCATTGCAAAATTTATTCTCCGCAAAATGTGCGGTGATTGATGTGTTTATTCTCCGCATTTTGCTTTTGATTGAATCACTTTTCCATTTTTTATTCTCTGCAAAATTTGGCCTGAACTGGCATTTTTGGAGAAAATGAATGTATAGAAAGCTAACTGAATAACATTTTGGCGAAGCCTGAAAGAAAAAATCGGAGCGCAAATTGTATTCTATTCATCCTCACCCAGCAAATCCATGTTCACCAACTTCATTTTTACACCGTTTTCGCCACGGCTCAGTTGCTTGGCAATTTCTTTAATGGATTTGCCTGCACTGTACATGTCGGTTAGTGTGAGTTCATCTTCCCCTGTCCATTTCTTTCCGTGGTTGGTAGTGGGTTTGGTGGATTGAAATGGTGTTGTGCTGCTCTTTTTATAATCCCCTTTGCTATACATGTCCCAATCTTCAAACTGCTTGTAGCTGCTGCTATATTTTTTGTTGGAAATAGTGGCGGCTACATTGCTGGCTACCTGCAAACTTTTTAGTGGGTTGATGTCAGGAGGCATTTTCAACACATTCTTTGCACGGGTGGCCGCCACATACAGAATGTTCACTTCTTCTGCCAGGCGGTTCCGGTCGCCGTCTTTCATTTTGTCGCCATCAAATTTTTGAATGTATTTATGCAGTTTGTCTTCGTTGATGAAATCGTTGAGCAGCGTTACTTCGTCATACTCCATGCCTTTGCAGCGGTGTACGGTGCTGAAAATCATGTCGGCTTCTTCCTTGCTGTTGGTGTGGTTTTGTTTCAGTTCTGCAATGAGGCCGGGCAGCCTGTTGCCAAATTCTTTCACCACTTCCACTATCATGGACAGGCTGGTGTCTTCTGTTTTTTCAATGTAGTCTTCCAGGTCTTTCATGCTGGTCATTTCGGCTATCAGCTTGTCTTTTATTTTGTCGCGTTTGCCGTTGTGCAGGTTCAGCACATCGTAGAGCGATGCGCCTTCGTCGGCAAATGTGTAGCTGTTGATGTTGCCTTCAAAATAGAGTTTGCTGATGTGGCCGCTTTCATGTTGGGTAATGGCATTTAGTAGCAGCCCCAGGTTGGTGCGGCCCAATGTAGCTTTAGTCAATGACACCGGCGAAGGCTGGCCAGCACCAATAATTTTGACCGATGGCGGTTGTTTCAGTTGAAGTTTCCATGCCAGGATTTTGTTGGCTACCAATGCTATTTCATCGTTGAACCTGAAACTGTTGGTGAGGTTGTAAACCGGGAAATCGACCTGCTGAAGACTGTTGACAGCATATCGCCAGCCATAGATTTGCTGGTGTGCATCGCCCACAATTATTTTGATGGCGGGCTGTTGCAAAAACACATCCAGCATGGCGGCACTTGCATCTTGCCCCTCGTCAAACAAAATGTAATCGTAGGGCAAAACGGGGTGGCTGAGTTGAAATTTTTTCAGGTAAAAATCGTGGGTAATAGCAATGTCAGCCTTTTGCATTTTTGCAAGAGCCAGGCGGGTAAAATCTTCGATAAGCTTGTAATAATTTTTGACAAAAGTGAGTGCTTTAGCATCGGTTATCACGTCTGCATAATTGAGCTCCTGCACCTTGTCTGCACGGCTGTTGCAGAACAGGCTGATGAACCTGTTCACATGCCCGGCTATGATAAAATCAACATGACGGTCGTTGGTTTTGATGCCAAGCATGTCGCACCATTCATAGCTTTTGTAGCCTTGCACCAATTGGTAGGCACTGTGTTTGACTATGTGGTCAAAAGCCAGTGAGTGAGACGTTTCCACTTTCACATTTGCCAGGCCAGCCGCCTCAAACTTTTGCCTGGCTTCGGTTTTCACCGTTTTGTTAAATGCCAGGTACAGGATTCGGCTGTTGGCAGGGCGGCTGTTGGCATATTCAATCAGAGTAGTGGTTTTGCCGCTGCCTGCCACAGCATTAATGACCAGGTTGCTGTTGGTCTGTAGAATAATCTGTTGCTCTGCGGTCAGTTGCATGTTTCAAATTTCACGATTTTTATTGGCAAATCTGCGAAATGATTAACTGGCCAGACAGCACTTTTTATATTTTTTTCCGCTGCCACAGGGGCATGGGTCGTTGCGGCCAATTTTTTGTTCCGTTCTAACAAAAGTCCCCGGTTCATCATCATCATCAAAAGGCGATGAAGGAGAGGTTAAAAAAGGCGATAAATTTCTGTAGAGAGGTTCGTCATCTTCTTTGTATCCCGCCCATGTAGATACAACCTCTTCATACATTTCATAGATGTTGGGAATGTATTCAGGTTTGCTTAAATAATCGTCACCCATCAGCTTGTCATAAGAGCCTGCATAAAAAATATCTACCAATTCATTTTCATACAATTGCTGAATGAGTCCTCTAAATTCTTCTTTTGAAATTGCCCTCATAGAAATAGCGATGTCTGCCATCAACTCGGTGTCTGCCAGTTCTTCGTCTTCTTTGTTTTTGATATAAAAATCAGCCAGGTCTTTATAGCCATTTGTGATGGCGATTCTTAAATTTTCATTGTGAAAGTATAGCTGAACCAAGGCCTGGTTAAAACAAGTTCGGTTGAACGTGTCGATACCTTTTTCTTTCAAAAAGTCAAAAAGAGGAGAAACGTCTTTGAGGCTCAATTTATAAATGGCAATCCATAGCAATTCTGTCCGGGCATCCGCCAAATAAAAGTCGGTAAAATCTTCATCTTTCCTTAAAACATTGAGGATATTTTGCAAGGCATCTGCACTTCTTTTTTCTGCTAAAATGAAAAGGGCATGGGTTAGAAACTGTGTTTGTATATCTGATAAATTGTTCGGAGAATTTAAATAATCGTACCGCTCAACAGAATCAGCAATCAGGAGTTTCATGTCCCTCGCAAGGCTTTCTTCGGGAAGGGCAAGTATTTCTCCCAATACCTCTTTGGGCAGTGTGAAGTCATGTTCATAAAGGGTTTCAACAATCTTGTTTTCAAATGCCGGAAAAGGCGGGTAAGTATCATCTGGTTTTAAGAAAGACGAATTGTCCGAAAATTTTCCCTTCTTGACCACTTTAGTTTTTATATGGATAAGGTTAAATTTATGGATTGTGTTTATGCATTTTTCAACCAATGGCTTAAAGTTTGGACATGCGGCATCTAATTTATCAACTATTTCCCAGGCTGCTGATGTTTCATTTGTTGCATTGAGGTAAAATGCAACAATCATGTAGTAATTGGCAACTTCCGATTCGTGAAAAATATCCCTTTCAGGATACAATGCCCTTAGTTCAAGCCTTTCGCCCAGCAACGGAAGCATTTTATCATAAGATTCTTCATAATAAAGCTCAAGTGCCAGTGATATTTTGCCAAATAAATAATCGGGATGTTGCTCTATTGTCAGCTCTATTAGTTGCCGGGCTTTTTCAGTTTCGCCCATTAGCTGATAATAGGTATAAAGCCTGTTTTTGAATTGAGGAATGTGCGGGTATTTATCAATATTTGATTGAAGTTCTTTCGTCAATCCTTTCTTTTTATTCTGTACATCTTTCATGCTTTTGCTCAACAAACTACTGATTTGCCCATCCATGTTAAACAACTTGTGAATGAACGATGTATCACCGGAAATCCGAAAATCTAAATCTGTTTCGAGTTGCGCCATCACTTTTTTTTTGGCTGTAAAAATATTATTTCCTCACTTATAGTTTGTAACTGAATTGACAACGAAAAAATAACTAACCATTGCTTTTTCCAATTCTCTCGTCACCGGCTTTTATCATATCGCAGGCCATTTTTATTTTTTCATCAAAGTCCTCAAGGTCTTCGCTAAGAAAAAGATAAGAGTGGTGCAATCCGTCAATATTAAACTCCATGCTGGAGGTGTGAATTTCCTGTTCGAGTTGGTCATAATATTTGGGTTGTGTTGCAACAAAAACGCCGTTATACTCAGGCTGGTTCTCTCTTTCACGGAGAAGGAATAATATTTTACCATTGTCAATAAGAGCGTAACATCCCAACATCTTTTTTATCTTTGGACGAACCGGGTATAGGTGGCGCAACACAAAATCGAAAGGCACTTTGTAATTCATTGAAGCAATATTTTTACAAAAATAATCAATAAGAAATGAGGGAATGTTTGATGTCTGATTTTGTGATTGCTGATTCGTCTAAAATCTATCATCTAAAATCTATTTTCAACAAAAAAATAAAATCATGGTCATTTACAATGTTACCGTAAAAGTAGATTGGGACATATCAACAGACTGGGCAGTATGGATGAAAGAGATACACATGCCCGAAGTGATGTCCACCGGATGTTTTTCGAGATATCAATTTGTGAGGTTATTACAAGTGGATGAAGCCGAGGGTCCCACTTATGCGGCTCAATACTATGCTGATTCCATTGGCAAATACGATGATTATATACACCGCTTTGCACCAGGTTTCCGAAAAAAAACAATTGATAAGTGGGGCGATAAATTCATTGCTTTCAGAAGCCTGATGGAAGTGGAGGTGTAAATATTTTTAAAAAAGGTGAAGTTAACTATATCTAAAAAAAATTATTTGCTTATTGTTTTCATCCAAAACAAGGCTTTAATGCTAAAAATGCCGATAAATAAAGAAAATTATCTGAAAAAATTTTAAAAAAAAAGTTTGTAGATTGATAAAAGCTAATAAATTTGTCACAGTTTATACTCTAAAAAAAATCTAACATGAACAAAGCTGAATTGATTGCTAAACTTGCAGAGGATGCAGAAGTTACTAAAACCCAGGCTAACGCTGTTTTAGATTCATTTATGTCCGCCGTAACTGTTACGTTGAAAAAAGGCGGGAAAGTAACCCTTGTAGGGTTTGGAACTTTTTCTGTGACGAAGAGAGCGGCCCGTAATGGCCGTAATCCTCAAACAGGAGCAGTGATAAAAATTAAAGCTAAAAAAGTAGCTAAATTTAAAGCAGGCAAAGAATTGTCAGCTAAAATATAAAAGCTGATTTTGACAATAAAAGCAGGACAGTGAGCCTGCTTTTATTTTATTGTTACAAGCCTGTTTTATAAACCTTTCAATCAAAGAAGAGTTTATTGTAAGTTTGCAGCCAGTTATTCAAATTATTTTAAAAAGAAAATGTTATGGGAAGAGGTGATAAGAAAACCAAAAAAGGAAAAATCTTTAAAGGTTCATTTGGCAAAAGCCGCCTGGCCAGACCTGCGAAAGTAAAAGCCGTCGAGGTAAAAAAAGAAGATTAACCGGGTTTTAAAAACTGGGTGAAACTTTGTGCAACGTAAACATTGGAAGATAATTTTCATTCCACTGTTTACGTTTTTTGTTTTAGGAAAGATGAAAAGTGAAAGCCGCATTGATGATAAAATTCCCTCTTCAACATTATGGCGCAAGTCTTTCTGTGATCCATTCATTGTTTTTGAAAGAATATAAAATCCGGTCGTGAAGGCGGCTTCTGCGGCCTTGCCAAAACTCTATTTTTTGAGGCTTCACAGCATAACCACCCCAATGTGGAGGTTTGGTCATGGGCTTGTCTTTAAATTCTTTTTTGTAAGCGTTTACATTGTCTTCAATTGTTTGTCTGCCGCTTATTACGCTGCTTTGCGGCGATGACCAGGCACCAATCTGGCTGGCAACAGGACGTGTTGCAAAGTATTCTTCACTTACTTCTTCGCTTACTTTTTCGACCATGCCGGTGATGCGTATTTGTCTTTCTAATTCTTTCCAGAAAAAGACAAGTGCAGCCTGTGGATTTGCAAGCAGTTCATGTCCCTTTTGACTATTGTAGTTTGTAAAAAACATGAAACCTTCAATGCTGAATCCTTTCAGCAAAACAATCCTTGCTGATGGCATTCCTGCTTTGGTGCAGGTGGCCAGTGTCATGGCATTCACTTCTTCTATTTCACTTGCTACTGCTTCGTTCCACCAAAGCGAAAACTGCTCAAACGGATCTTTCAAAACATCGATTTCCAGCAGCGTTTTCAACTTGTAGTCTTTGCGTATGTTTGTTATGTCAGGGTTCATTTTCAGAGTTTTTGGATCAACAAATTGGTGAACGGATGGTTCAGTCAAAAGAGGTTTGATCTCCAGACAAATGATTTGATGTCATGTCCTGTAAGGAATGACTTTCAAATAAGCCTGATCCATGCCGTGCACGATTTTGTTTTTATGATAGCGATGTAGAAAAACATTTGATACATCAATCAAAAAAAGGACTGCTTTTTAACAGTCCTTCAAAAAAAAATGAGCAGAAACAACCCTTTTAATTTTCTTCGGTCTTCGCTTCTTCCTCACCGTCAAACTTGTCCACTACTTTGTTCCACAAGCTTTTGGCACCATCTGCCAGGTTGGAAGCTTTTTCTTTCACATCGGTCCAGACTTCGTCTGCTTTATCGCCGGTTTTGTCCCAAAGCTCTTCGGCTTTGCCGCTGGCCTGGTGCAGCATGTCTCCTGCTTTTTCTTTCATTTCGCCCAGTTTGTCATGGGCCTCTGTGTTTTGCGTGTTGTCTGTGTTGTCTGCCATAGCAAGATGTTTTTTTAAAAAAGTTGATCAAAATTGTTCAGAAGCAAGGTAAGCATTTTATCAAAAATAAGCAAGATGATAAAACAATGTGGGCTAAGAAAAAGACTTAACCCGTGCTTTTTCAAAACAGTTTTATAACACCATTTCTTTTACATTGCCCGACACCACCAGATGTCCGGCGGTCTTGGCAATGATTTCTTCTACCGTCACGCCAGGTGCCCTTTCTATCAAGACAAATCCTTGTGGGGTAATGTTGATGACCGCTAGTTCAGTCACTATTTTTTTGACACAACCCACCCCTGTCAGGGGAAGTGTACATTTTGCCAACAGCTTGCTCTCCCCTTTCGGATTGGTGTGTTGCATGGCCACAATAATGTTCTTGGCACTCGCCACCAGATCCATCGCTCCGCCCATTCCTTTCACCATTTTGCCTGGAATTTTCCAATTGGCAATGTCGCCAGTTTCACTCACTTCCATGGCACCCAGCACGGTCAGATCCACCTTTCCCGCCCTGATCATTCCAAAGCTTTCGGCACTGTCAAAAATGGCGCCGCCGGGTATTATGGTCACAGTTTCCTTTCCTGCATTAATCAGGTCGGCATCAATGTCTTCTTCCGCAGGATATGGCCCCATTCCGAGTATGCCGTTTTCACTTTGAAAAATAACAGTCATGCCCGTGGGAATGTAGTTGCTGACAAGTGTTGGAATGCCAATGCCGAGGTTTACATACATTCCATCTTTCAGCTCCTGTGCTATACGGCGTGCAATGCCAAATTTATCTAAAGCCATCGTATTTAATTTGTGGTGAGTAGTTGTTTAGGTTTCATGACCAGGTTGTTAAAATGATTTCCCAAAGTTGTGGCCATGGTCTTATTGAGCAAAGCAATGATTTCCATATTTTTCCTGACAAGGTCTTCTGCCATTGCAATGTTAGATGGGTTGAATCCATGTTCAAGGAAGGCATTTTCGTCGCCGGTTTTCAGGTCGGCCTGCACATCTTCGGCATCATCGTGCAGCAGCAGCGTTGTGATGAGTGCAAACCATTGCTCAACAATTTGTTTTTCTTTCTCCTTCGGAAAATGCAAAGCGCACAGTGAAAACAAAAACATATCGCCCCGGTGCAATGCCTTAAACGGCGAAGCCAATTGGGTAATGTAGTTGTGTTCCCCCGCCATGTAAGCCATCACATCCTCATACCAATCTTTACTTTTGCAGTTGTCCTTCACCAGGTCTGAACATTGCATGATGGCATCGGCAGCACTGATCTTTTTCACCTCTTCCAATGCACTAATGTGACCTGTTTGCTCCATTGTTGTAATGTACTCATCGCCCAGCAAATCTTCTCTTGCAATGCCCGACTTAAACAACAAGTCAACCACCAGGGGAATGAAGATGTAGCCGGCAGAAGGCCGCAAATACAATAGCTTTTCATGCCAGTAAAGATTGCCTGCCGGTGGCTCCCTGTCTACAAAATAGCGGGCTATTTTTTCATCCACGCCATAATGAAAAGTAAGGTATTCAGTTGAAACAAACATTGAGGGAAGTGTGAAGTGTTAGGTGTGAAATGTAAGGTATGAACTATGAGATGGATTCCATCTTAACTCTTAATTCTTAATTTTTAATTCATAATTCTTAACTCCCCAGTCGCACTGTTTTGCGTTCTATTCTTTTTTCATAATCGCTGCCCTGAAAAATGCGGTGGACATAGATGCCGGCAACATGAATGTCATCGGGGTCAAGTTCGCCGGGTTCTACAAGGTGTTCCACTTCGGCTATGGTAATGTCCCCTGCCTTTGCCATTGAAGTAGAAAAATTCCGTGTTGTTTTCCTGAAAACAAGATTGCCGAGACTATCACCTTTCCATGCTTTTACAATTGCAAAATCTGCCTGCAGTTCCAGTTCCATAATGTGCATTTTCCCATTAAATTCCCTGACTTCTTTGCCTTCTGCTACTTCGGTTCCATAGCCTGCAGGTGTGTAGAATGCAGGTATGCCCATTGCCCTCATTTGGATGCGTGTCGCCAGGGTGCCTTGTGGTATTAAATCAACTTCCAGTTCGCCTGATAGCAGTTGACGTTCAAACTCAGCATTTTCACCCACATAGCTGCTCATCATTTTTTTGATCTGCCGGGTATGGAGTAAGAGGCCAAGACCAAAATCATCCACACCGGCATTGTTGCTGATGCAGGTGAGCTCTTGCACATTTTTGCGCACCATTGCTGCAATGCAGTTTTCGGGAATGCCACAAAGGCCGAAACCCCCAAGCATGATTGTGCTGCCAGTAGCTATGTCTTTAATGGCTTCATCAGCGTTTGTGACCACTTTATTCATAAGGTGCAAATTGTAAGTTCAATTGATAAAAAAACAAAAATGGGCATTTTTCGAGAAATGATGAATACTAATTTTTAAAAAAAAATTCTTGCTAATCAATGTCATTGATTTTAGAAAATATTAAAAAGAACAAAATATGGAAAAAGACAAATAAAATTACCCAAAGATGCAGTGAGTGACACTCATCCGAACGGATTCATCCGGGCGGGCAACCAAAGTCCAATAAAGAACTAATGTTCGTCCACAAAAAGATTAATTAATGACATTGTCTTGCCAGTATATTTGCTTTGAGTAAGCTCTCTCGAGTTTGACACCCTTTCGCCCTTCCGTCCTCTGAAACGCAGTACCAGTGCTGGTTGCTCCTTCAATTTTAAAAATTTTGTAGGGAGAAAGCTG
>JAYTGA010000077.1:0-2739 GCA_043733905.1 Segetibacter sp. | reverse complement strand
ACACCTGCGCCGCCCAAAGCCATCTATGACGGTACCGAAAAGCAAACGCACATCATTGCCGGCATCAGTTTTTTGCCCATCCCAAATGTTGTCATTAAAGCTGATGTAAGATTATTACACACCGGGGCGCAAAACCCTGAACTCGTTATTAATCCTGCACCCAATGCCATTGCTTACAAACAAAACAACCAGTTCTTAAACATCGGTTTCGGTTATTCTTTTTAAAATAAGCTTTCAATAAAAGTATGGAAAACAGAGCATGGAAAAAGCATAATAGAATTACAAAAGTTGAACGGAGCGTCGCCAATGTCGTTCCACAAAAAACAAATGCTGGTATCCTAAAAACTATTTAACAAAACAATGGAAAGAAGAGCATTTCTAAAATCATCGTGTGGCCTGTGTGTGCTGGCGGCTTCGGGCTTGCTGGTTGGTTCACTTGCAGGATGTAGCCCCGCTGCTTATCCTGTGTTTAAGACGGTTGCGGTTAATCATAAAATCACTGTTCCGCTTGCTTTGTTTGAGCAAAATGCCCTGCAGGTGGCGAGGACAAAAGAACTGTTTTTTGACATTGCTATTCAGAAAAAAAATAACAGCGAATATACTGCGCTGCTGCTGCAATGCACACACCAGGACAATGCGCTGTCACCCATAGGCAATGGCTATCATTGCAGTCTCCACGGCAGTGAGTTTGACAAAAACGGCGCAGTAACCAAAGGCCCGGCAGAGCAACCATTAAAACAATATAAAACAAGTATTGCAGGGAATTCTTTGATCATTCACATTTAAGGCCATAATACTTCATCCGATTATAAAACCTATTATTTTGCTGGCAGCATAAATTTTAGATGACAACAATTTTACAAAAAAATCAACAATCGTTTACTAACGGCCAGGCTGGGGTTGTCTGGTAAAAAATCTTTAGAAAAAAAGGGGGAATAATGCTTATAACTGAGGTTAAGTTTCTTCAGTAAAATCATCCAAATCGCGGCGTTCTTTTTTTGTGGGACGGCCAATTTTACTGAGCCGTTTGCCTGTGTGAAAACTGGCTGGCTGGGCTTTCACAGTTTCTTCATCGTTAGCAGGTGTGAGGTCCAAATAGTGTAGGATGGCTTCTGAATATTGTACCCGGTTGGGAAGCAAACCGATGACTTTAATAACCCATTTTTTTGCCTCGGTTTTTACTTCATATTCATCGCCGATGTTCACGGTTTTTGATGCCTTGACAGAATCACCGTTTAACCTAACCTTTCCTTTATCACAGGCATCTGAGGCAAGGCTTCGTGTTTTAAAAATACGGATAGACCAAAGATATTTGTCTATGCGGAGTTTTTCTTTTTGAACAGCCAATTTGGTTTATTGTTAGGGGTTTGGAGTTTGTCGTTATTTTGCGTTTGTTGCATTTTCCCTTCGGAAATGATCAGCAGGTGCTTCATCAATCATCAAAACACATCCGCTTGTCCTGTCTTAATACTAAATACTGAATACTTTATACTCTATTCAAACCGCATAAAATCATTCGGTCTTATTTCGCTTCCGCCGCTTTCACTAAGGAGGTAAATTTCATCTGCTTTATTCACAACAATTTTAGGTAACCCTTTGAGAGTGCGAATCTTTCCGGTTACACAAACACTTTTATTAACCAGGGAAGTTTTGCCATTATCGGTCAGTTTTTGCAATAGTTCGGGGGTTAAAAAAACAAACATCTTACTCTTTTTGGCTCCATCGCCGACTTTTATAGCAGTGAAGGATTTTGAACTTTCTGAAAATTCGATTCCATATATTTTATCGCATATGGTAACTGTTTCGCCATAATGCCTGCAAGCTTCGTCTGCAGATATTTTTCTTTGGCCAAACGATATAAGTGTAACAAAAAATAAGAGTGCAAAAAGAATAAAATTCTTAGCCATAACCTTTTCTTTGATGTGAAATTACTGAGAAAACTATAAGTAAACGAATATTAATTTTTTGGAAAGGATTTGCCTGATTTTATCTTAGTATAGTTCATAAAATCAATCTGAATTTCTTATTAGGAAATGGGCATTATTGTTCTACCTTTAACCAAAATTCCTGAATAAAAATTCAATTTCGGAATTAGTTCAAATTAATAAAAAAGCAGTTAATTTATATGGCAGAAACTTGGAACAAAAAGGAAAGAGAAAAGAAAAAACAAGCTAAAAAGAAAGAAAAAGAAGAAAAAAAGCAAGAGCGTAAAGAAAACACCTCTAACGGGAATGATTTGGACAGTATGCTGGCATACCTTGACGAAAATGGCAACCTATCGTCTAAGCCACCAGATCCAAGAAAAAAGATTGTTATAAATCTTGAAGATATTGCAATTGGGGTGCCTAAGCAAGAACCAATGAATCCAGAAGATTTGATCAGAACCGGAACAATTACTTTTTTTAATGAATCAAAGGGCTACGGTTTCATTAAAGATTTAAACTCCCAGGAAAGCATTTTTGTACATATTAATTCGCTGCAAGATGCTGTGAAAGAAGGCAACAAAGTCAACTTTGAAGTTGAAATGGGACCTAAAGGTGCAAATGCAATTAATGTAAAAATGGCTCCTTAATATAAACATCATTGAGCTCTAACTTGCTCAAAATAAGTTACCCGTAAAGGCCCTCTTCAGGGCTTTTATTTTTGTGTGTCAGGCATGTATATCAGCTATAGGGTGTAAGTCCCGAACACGCTTTACAGTAAGGAGTGTTAGCCAAGAGCAAGGGTGTCCATTGCGAA
>JAYTGA010000076.1:0-29202 GCA_043733905.1 Segetibacter sp. | reverse complement strand
CGACGGGGCTTTCGAAAAACAAAATGCCCATAACTTCTACCAAAATATCGCCTCTCCAAGGCTAAAACAGCCTTCGAGAATTTAGATGCGTTTGCCCTGCAATGCAGTATTTAAATCATACGCTAAGAAAAAAAATTCTGAAGAAGAATTCCACGACAATTCTCAGAAAATTTATTCGAAATATCAAGACCTGAAATACAAGTATGAGGAATCTACCTGTGATGCGATTACTAAAGCAAAACACAGAGTCATGCTCTATTCATCTTCTGATAAAAAGCAGGCATTACTGCAAGAAATAAAGCGGATGCGGAGTGAGTATTGTGAATAACATTACCTCCTAACTTGAATGTTCGCTCTTTTCGAAATTTTTTTTCAGAACAGTTGTACCAAATCCATACTTTTTCCTTTGCTTCATTCCATTCATGAGTATTGCCACTTTCAAAAAAGTCAAAATTATTGAGCTGTTGAAGAAAATATGCCTTGGTTAATTTAGTTGTGCCTTCAAAGCTAATTTCGTCTTCACCCTTTTCATTTTTTCCGTCATAACTACAATGTGTAAAAGTTGCTTCTACATCATTTCTTTCCGCAAAATGCACATACAACAACAGGCTCAATATATCATGAGATTTAGTAAAAAACATAGGCTTTATAATGGGTTTTGATACTTCTATACCCTTGCGATTTTTAACTCTATTCAGAATGCCTGGAAACTCAGCAGAAAAACATTGTATAGCATCCTTAATCCCTAATTGCGGAATATTGATAGGCTCTTTGATTTCTTTTCCGTTAATCATAAGATTTAAATAAGTGTAGCGAGCATATTTCTTATATTCCTCTCTACCTGAAAATTCAAAAATATCTTTGTACTTAGAAGGAGTGATAGAATGATTTGGCAGTGCCCAAGATTCACCATGGTCACGTGCATAAATCTGTATTTTATTAGAACCTAATAGAGCATAAATATTTTTTTGCTTGCCTTTAAAAGAACGCAGCCAAACCTTGTCTTCCCACTTATCTTTTAAATTAATTGTCTTGCTTGCTTAAAATAAGTGGATAATTTATTGTGCCAAGATTCCAATTGCCGGAGATGGTACTATCAGATAAAAAAAATCCCGAAAATTGCAAACCATTTTCGGATGATTTCATCCATATGCTATCATTCAATATTTTTGCTCGCAATAAGCGGTATTCATCTTGCTCATTATCCTCGCTGCTGTCTAACACGGCAACGAGTTGGTTTAGGAAGTCTTTTGTGATTTGCATGTTAACCATTAGGTTTACTCCAATATCAATAACGCCTCGCCACCAACCGGTCTCTTTGCGCTGGCTGTAACTAAATATTACCGGGCTTAAAAAGCAGAATACTAAAAGTGCTCGTTTCATTTAACTTTAGAATATTTGCTATATGACATCAAAAATAACCTTGCTAAAACCAGTTTTCTTCGTTGCCTGTCTTTTTTGTTCCCTGACCTTTCACGGGCAGGATAACAAAGCAATTTACAAAAGCAAAGCTGAAAAATTTAAAGACGAATTCGGAACGGTGTTGCAAAAAGAATACGTAAAAATAGGGCTTGCTGATTATCTTTTTTTAGACGTAATCCATTTCGAAAATGTAGAAACAAAAAAAAATAAGTGCAGTGATTATACACGACTACCCAAGGCTACGCCAAGCTTACATAGATGCGGACGAAGTAGGTAAGATAATTACATTAATAACCACGTCAAAAGAAAAGTTATTTCCAGTATCTTCTGACAATTACAAAGAAATTTACTTCAAAAGCCGAAGTAATTTTGCGCTTGCATGTTTTAAGGAGAAAGATGAGTGGGGTCTGAACTTGATTTTAATGAAGAAGAATCTACTAACTGGCAGGGATTTGAGAAGGACAAAATAGATACTCTATTGTTACGATTGCAAGAAGCCCAAAAACAACTTTAACCTCACAAAAATGTATCCTGTCCCAACACACAATTCCCCCTCACCCCTTCACGTCTAAGCCGCATGGCTCTGTCAGTTTGCTGCAGCAGTATTTCAACATGCACATCCAGATGCACCGGTAAAAGATAGTCGCATAGCGAATCGAGTATTTTTTTATTGTGCCCGCCTCGCATAAAGCTGCGAAACGACTTGTGGATTAATGGGCCAACTACAATGCGTACTTCACCAGTTTCTTCCCGGTAACGGACATTGCCTGTTGTCATTTCGGTGCCAAGCCGTGTTTTGCTGAGCCGGGAATAAATAGGTGATTTTACTTTCTGCAGAGCCTGGGTTTGGACAGTGAGCTTTAGCGGAACCTGTAGCATCAAAGTCATTATTTCTTCAGCCGCAGAAATATTATCCCGCACATCGTGCAAGATGGGTAGAAGGTGAATAAACACATTTGCCTGTTTGCTGTCAAACAGTTGAAAATATCCCAGTGAGGTTCAAAAATGTTTTTCAGGTCGTTGAAATGCGAGGGTTTGTCAAGCCGATTTTCATAAAGCGCCGTCAAAATGCGTAGGTGGTTTATTTCTGCTTCAAAGGGTGCAAAAAAATCTTTTGCCTGCTTCTCCTCTTCCCGGCTGGCTTCCATCCACTTCACCAAATCTTCAACTGCTTCTTTTGCGTTTAATCCTTTTTTAGGTATATAGTTCCTGTAAATCATTCCCTCAGGTATCGTGTCAGTCATGCCTTCCCGTGGTGTAGAAATTACGACAAATTCCTTGTTACTATGCTTGAACCTGCGGGGTTCAATGGAGATGATGTCGTCAATATAAGGTCTCTTGTGTGCATCGATTATGCGCAGCCAAATCTGTTCTGTAGGTACACCGCTTTCTACAATTGCAGCAGCAATTGCCTCTGCTGTGTAATCAATGCTGTTACTTTCGCCGTCTAGGTATGTAGTCGAGCTCATCAGTATTTCTTTAAAAATTAAACACTATTCCAGGCTTTTAGAATAAAATTTTGACTTTGACTTCAATTACTCAAATCAACCCTATAATTGTTGTGCAATTCCGAGCGGCTTTGCATTTTTATTTTCAATTGCTCAAGCAACACATACCAATCTTGTTTTTGCATGGCTGATGAATCAAAGAGTGTAATGGTAATATCAATTGTTCTCATAAATGCTTCTTTGGTGTTAGGTGAAACAGCAAAACCCCTCTCCACTTTCACCCACGTTATTTTGTCGCCAAGCTCATACTTACAAAAGCTCCTGATGTCTTCTTTGGTAATTATCCTGTCTCGTGTCTGGATGCCATATTTAGAAGCATGAAGTCTTTCCTGCGGCGCTAATCGGTTTTTGCCGCCAACAGAGGTAGTAAGCATAACTGACGATCCCGACTTTATCTTCGGGTCATTTGTTTGTAATGATGTTCCTGACCGCACATTGTTTGCTGCATCAGTCATTGTTAGCCAATATTTAACCAGTAATTGGCCTGCTTTTTTCGTTGGCGTTACAATGAGAGAATTAGGTATTTCATTTCCTTTTTCACCTATGTTCATCGCTGCAGTCTTTTGCTCCATGTAAGCCAGGTTTTGATTTATCTGCTGAAGCCTGGTAAGAAATTCAGAGCTATACGCTGCGAATGCAATACTCTCACTGCGCACCAACTCCATGACATAGTTGATTAGTTCACGTGCATTTCGGTCATCAAACCGCTCTGCGCCCCCATTTCGCAAAGTATAAGTCCCTGTTTCTTCTTCATTCACCTGCCGGTAAGGTATAGAGCGATAAACGTGTTCCTCATCTTCAGCAGACTGTACAACAAGAAATTGCTCTGTTTTAGTTGCAGGCGTTGACACAATGTTGCCCGTTCCCGTCAATGTGTGTTGGATCTCTTTCAGCCTCCTGTTCATCACAGGAAATGCGTTGAGATGCACGGTTAGCTCATTCAACCATTCCTGCTTCATGTCGGGTGGGAAAACAACCTTCACCCACAGCAGTTGCTGACCCATCTTTGCAAGGTCGCAGGGTTCGAAGATTGTTTCAAAGCTTGGCGGATACTGCTGCTGCAATGTGGTTATGTTGTCAAAACGTTTGTTGGTAATAGTTACAAACCTGTGCTGATAGTAGTTTGCAATGTCCTGCTCAAGCAGGTAAAGCAAGTCATGCTGTGAAAAGACATGGCTATTGTACATGTCTTCCTGCTCTAATTGCAATCCCGGCGTTATTTGAAGTTCTGCATCGTTGAGGTACCATTTAGTTCGAGGCAGTGTTTGATACAGACCGGTAGCCAGTTGCGGCTCTACATTTCCCAAATCAAAGTAAAAGGCAAGGTTGGTGAGCGTTTTTACTTTCGGGTTCAGTTTTATTCCAAGCCAGAATGTGTTCGCTTCAGGAAAAACGCCTTTATTGATGCGTGCTGCGGTTTGTTTTAAATTCAAATTGTCAAACGCAAACAAACTTTCACCAGTACAGGTAAAAGCAATGGATGCATCAAAAATGTGCGCAGGCTTTACAGGGGTAAAAGAAATACCGCTAGCATTGGTTTGAGCTAATGATGATTTTGCCCGAACAGAAAAAGATGTGGTGCTGTCAACAATTTCATTGGCTTCTGCAGGGTGCGCCTGGGCAATAGCGTGTGCCGGATGAGGCAATGTGAGAAAGTCAGGTGCCAGCAAGCCTGCAACTTTTCCAAGCACCCTTGCCTGTGTATCGTTTATGTTGTTGGCGAGACGATGCAATTCACCCGCAAGCGCCTCCATCATGAGCTTCACCATAGGGTCGAGGTCATTAATCTCTTTTAGTCCCCAAAAAATGTTGGCACGTGTAAGCATTCTATGCATGATGCTTTCTTTTGAATAATCTGTTTCCGGGTACATAGTTATTGTTTTATGCTTTGGTGAGAGGTTCGAAATTTGAGTTTTGCCCTTTGCGCTATTTCACTTTTTGAAGACACTTAATATTCAGATAAGGGACTTAGAAATAAGTTTGTTTTATAGCTATACGCCTCTCCGGTTTTTGACATAGTGCCCATAACCTCAATCAGCACTTTCTTCTTCATTTCAGGATTATCATTCAGAATAGAATGTCTTTCTGCATCTGTCATCTTCACTTTGATTTCCACCTTGCAAAGGCGCTTCTCATGCGACTTAATTGTTTCCAACAAAGACTGCCGCAGCTTGTCTTCCCACAATCCGGCACTTAGTACTACCTGAAAATCAAGGTCCCATATCTCGCAACCATAGGTTGGGTCACTTCTGTGTTCGCCAAGTCTTGTGGCAATGATGAGTTGAACATGTTGGTCAATGGAGGCTTTGAGACTGCATAAAGGCAAATGACTTCCCGTCATAAACCCAGAGAAATCAACGGGAAAGTTGTAGTAAGGCGTTTTCATAATTTCTCAAGTTGAGGTGTATTGATTTTACGATTGGTGAAAAGCTCTGCTAACATGAGCATGCATGCTGCATTTTACACAATAACCGTTGCATCATTTTAAAGAAAAAGTTTTGTGGTTGTGTGTAATGATTGTTCCGCTTGCTCATTAAGGGTAGAGTCTATTCCAATTGCATAGCGGCTACAAACGTATAATCGTGACATGATTACTTTATTGCCTCGCAATAAGGAAGATGAAAGCGAGCGATTACACATGGCATCTGGAATGTGGCAATGATATCATCCGGGACTGCAGCAAAAAGTTTTTTGTGTAATTCGGAAAGTAAGCCCTCGTTAAAGGGTCACCAGTTCAAATATTCAACCTCAAAATTTATAAACATGTCAGACAAAAAAAATACTATCGGGCACCGTTTTCCTGCCACCAGAACACAGTGGGCAGCCCTTCGAGGAATATCTTCCAACAAGAGCGATTATATGCGCTCCGTTTACTGCTGAACCGGCTAATACCGCGGTTTTCCATAAGGTGGAAACGGAAGCAGGCCTTTATAAGATTTTCCAACCAGAAGCTACCATTGAACTTGAGTGTAAAGATGGTTCATTAGCTTATGAAACTTTTAGGTTTTCGTGCTTCAGCGATTTTAATGTACCGCAACTCACAGCGCAAAGTCCGCTTTTGAAGGACCTGAGAAGCGAGGAAGATGCCAATTCCAAAATAGCAATGCAAGCTCAAAAAAACATGCTTTTTAAAAAGGTGTTTGAACAGTCTCAAATGAAAGCAGCTTTCATTCAGGTGTTGACGGGAATGGTAGCTGAAATAGAACAGCATGAACAGTAAAATTTCTCGTTTTGTCCACTTCATCTCATTATAACATTCTTTAAAAAGCTAAATACATCATTATGAAAGAATTACAGTCCATGGTAAACAAGCCAACTACCGGCGAATTAGCTAACAAGTCTTTAGAGACAGCTAACAAGCCTCTTGATGAATTCGCGAAGTTCGGCAGATTCGTTTTTTTTGAAAACCTGATTCCTGGCGTCAGAAACTTAGACCCTGATAAGGAGGCGTTGCGAAATATTTTTTTGCAGGATTCGGATAAAGCCGAAGCAAGGAAGAAATTGAAAAATGATTTGCTGTTATGGATTGATGCCGTATCCAGCGCAGACAACGTTTCTGCTTTGGTTGCCAAGGTTGCCAAAAGTGCTGAAGCCGCAAAATCGCTGAAGAAAAAAAATCTCAAAACGGCAGTTATGGCTATTCGGGAGCTGGAAAAATCTTACCGCTCTGCTCACCTGTTTTTCGTAAACACCGGACGGGCTTCGGTAGATAACGTTGAGTTTCTCAATGCCCCACTTGAGAAACTTGCAAATTTAGAGTCTCAAGACCTTTTTATTAAACCTCTGCAAGAAAAAATAGAAGCTTCGTTCGACAATTTTGATTTACGCAACAACATCTCACTTCTTGTTATTCCCGGCTATCTAAAGCCTAACAATGGTAACAGAACAGCAAATGATGTTATTAGCAAATTGGCAGAGATATCGCACCAAAACAAGGTAATGTTCTTAACAGACTTTGCGGATTTGTCCACTCCGGAAGATGTGCTAAGAGAATTCAAGAGCTCAGGCCTTGCAAGTGCAGAGCTAAACAAATCCAATGTCATGATGATGGGTAATTACCTCTTGGCAAGAGGCAGACACGCCGACATTGGAGAGCTGGAGCCCATGTATATTCCACCGTCAGCAGCGTACGCGGGGGCGATGTGCCGGACAAGCCTTGCACAACCTATAGCAGGCAGGGAAAACGGTGTTATTTATGAAGTTTATGGTACCCGGTTCCCTATGAAAAAATCGGAGGCTTCAGCATTGGAGGAAGCTGGTCTAATACCTATGACGTATGCCTGGGAACATGTAGTAGGTATGGGCACCAAACCATTGTATAACGGGGACAATTTGGGTTTGAAAACATATAGCGTGGTTAGGGTTTTTGACTTTATTGCCAAAATGCTGGCGGACTATTTAAACAGGAAAGCAGGCAACGTTTGGGATAGCAAACTGCAAGGATACCTGCGGACGCAAATTGCTATGTTTTTAGATAAAAACAAGTTAGAAAAAAGATTGTTTAAGGACTTTGAAATCGTTAGGATTGAAGCAGACCCAAAGCAACAGAACCGCATTTTTGTGGACATCAAAATCACTTCATATTTTATCGCCCAGACTTTTCTTCTCAACTTAGGAGGTCATAAAGGTGAAGAAAGTTGGGACGTACAAAGTAAAGTAAGTCAAGCTAAATAAATTGCAATAATAAGAAGTTAGCATCTGATGCCATTGAAGTTGCATTTGTCTCCCGATAATCCTATGCCCTTTCTTTTCATCCCCATCTATATACCTGCTATGCCAATTCGATACTTCTACATATTTCTTGGCGCTTCGCTATTTGCAATAATTGGCTTGATTGCTTATGTAAAAAACAGGGTAGCAAGCGTTGCGGCTGCAGGTACCAGGCCCATATACATCGCTGTTATCACCGCTGTTGCCGATGCACTCATTGCTTTTGCGGTCACCTATCTCGTCCCTGTTGAAGCGCCTTTTGATCTGTATTGGTTTTTCTGCTTTCTGTTCCTGTTGTTTGGTATGGTGCAGTTTGTTGTAGCGCATAGCATGTTTGAGCAGGAACAAAATCAAGGACAAAGTCGTTGGCGCATATTCGGAGGCGAGCTGTGGTTCAGCACTTCTGTAGTGTTGTTGATAATGATTTTGTTTTCAGCGGCACAGTATTTCCTAAAAAGCAGGGATTTTCTTTTTTATCCTGTGCTAGTGTCATTTCTGGTTTTTCTTGTTCCGCTGTTGTTTTATCATACCTATGAGTGGGCGGTGTCTATTCCGGCTACCGAATTCAACACTTGGTCATATCCTGTGGAAAAAAACATTCAAGTACCTCGGCGAAGCAGCAAGGATAACGTGGTGAGAATAACTTTTCAACTAGCTAACAACAAATTTAGCAAAGACAAAATATGTTTTAAAGCAAGTACTCCTGACCATGTGGATTTTAGAGATACATTCTATCATTTCATCAACCACAATAACAGGCGGGCCGACAGAACGGAAATTCACTATTTAGACATGAACTCGCATCCCATAACATGGTGGTTTAGGCTTAAGCGGAAGTGGTATCAGCTTCCCAAAGTGCTTAACCCCAAAATTAGTATTGCCGACAACGGTATTATGGATGGCGACCTAATCATTTGCGAACAAATTTCTTAAAGCGATTACATTATGAGTCCCAACGACACAAGACAGAATCATCGGATCAATTGGATCGAGGATATGAAAATGAATGCAGGGCACCTTATAGCCCAGGATAATGCTTTTTTGGAAGCTCTTCACCAGATCGCTGCAATCAATATTTGCCCAATTCGGTACGGCTTGCTTCCTGAGAAGAGCGGCAATCCCAACTTTGACATGAACCTGACTGTTGACCATATTGGTAACATTGATGTTCTTATCAACCGTTGCTGAGCTATTACGCAAGGAGGCATTCCGGTTATGATATTCGGGCGGGAAGATTACGAGCTGGCTGTTGATGGCGCCAATGGAAACTCATTTCGCATTATTACTTCAGGAACTGACAAAGCAGTGGAACATTGGGTGGTGCTCACTGTGCATCCATTCGAACGGATACCACATGGAGCACCGGATATGACCGAAAACCCTCCACGCTTACCTTTTGTTAAAGCATCACATAAAATACATCTGATTTCGCCTGCCGATTATGAGCAATATGCAGACCATCCTTATGCTCTTACAATAGGTAAAATCATCAGTGACGGAAATACTTTACGTGTAGATGCCCGCTACATCCCGCCATGTTATTCGGTGAATGCGCATGAAGAATTGAAGAATTTCTGGTTAGCGACCAAAAAAAATTTTGACAAGTTGGAGGAGGCCTGTCGCCTGATAATTCGACGCATATACGAAGAGGAAAGGGATTCTCCTATTGCTCTTGCTATTCTTGATGTTTGCGAAAAAATGTTTCTTTGTTTAGGACAGACTGTTATGACTTTAAAATGGCTTCCTTCGCATGAATCTCCGATATATTTATTTACAACTGTGTGCTCATTTGCCCGGCAAATACGCAACGTTATGTGCATGACTAAAGCAGTCCAGCACAGGGAAATGGAGCGCAACTTCATAGCTTTGCTAACCTACGTTGGTCAAAATGCTCAAGATGATGAAAAACTAAAACTTCAGAAAGACTACGGAAATTTTGATTTAAATACCTGTTTGGAAAAAAGATTGATTTCGCACAATATGACCATAATGATATAAGGACAATAACCAAAACAATTAGCAAGTCGGTTTCGATAATTGTCAAATTGTTTATAAAACTTTCTGTAACCCCTATTATAGGCTTGGACCCGGGCGATGATGTTACTTCTGAAGGGGT
The DNA here is from genome assembly GCA_043733905.1 of Segetibacter sp. GTDB lineage: Bacteria > Bacteroidota > Bacteroidia > Chitinophagales > Chitinophagaceae > Segetibacter. The sequence goes on along the minus strand of JAYTGA010000076.1, from coordinate 19,446 downwards.
TGTACCGATGAACAGTCAGCTACCGAAGGATAGAAAGTCTGTTATTGTCTCTAATCCAATAATTGCCTTTCCACAAATAATTGATGACGAAAGTGAAGTAGATTTTTCTGACGAAGATTATTATTCAAGAAAATAAAAACACATTACCATGAAACCAAGTAACAGCGACAAAAGGCGCTCCCCATTTTTTTTCTTTCTCCTGTTTTTTGTTATCACTCTGGGCTTAATAATGCTCACTACCTTTTTCGGTTTTGAAGTGCCGGGGAAACAAATAAGTAAATACCAAACTGAAATAGAAAAGCTGAATAGAGACAAAAAGTTTTTCCTTTCGTTTTCCGAAAAAGAGAACACTGTAAAAATGCTTTTGGATACTATCAATGTTATTACGAGGCAGGAAGATTATGAGAAAATGAGTGACAGGCTAAACGTAAGTTTGCTTGACCTTGAGGGGATGCTAAAAGAGATTTCACCTTTCGACCAGCCGCCGTATAAATCAATCATTGAAACACTTCGAGATTTGAAAGTTGGTAAGAAAAAAATAAAGGATTGCGAATCTCATGACCCATCCGGGAAAGTTGCAGAGCTACAGGATAAGTACGAGCAGTCGCAAATGATGCAGCTCCAATTGCAATCGTCCAACGACGGCTTACGCAAAGATTTAAAGGACTCAGAAGAGAAGCTATACGAGTGTCATGTAAAATGTCCATAATCATAATCCGCAAAAAAGGCAGCGCTATGAAAATTCATCCCGACATAATATTTACCAGACAATATGCAGGCTTAGACAGAAGAATTTGGCTTCTGTTTGCTGTACTGATTTTTGTTTTCACTACCCTATTTGCATTTACATTAAAAAATACAGAGATCTGCCAGCCGCTGCACCTTAGAATAATTGGTGCAGTAACAAACGCAGAAAAAACCCACCAACCGCAGGAAGCAATTCGTTTTGCCGCCGACTGCAATAGTACAGCAGAAGTAGAGTGGGACTTTGGGGATAAAAGCCAAAGTGAAACAGGCGCTATTGTGAGGCATATCTACAGAACTTCCGGTACCTATCTGGTTGTAGTTACCGTGAAGGGAAAATGCAGCACCGATACAGCCATTCAAATAACCAACCCTCCCCCGCCTCCCCCTCGCGGTATTAAAGGACAGGAGATGGTATATCTTGGAGACAGTGCAATATTCTATAGTCTTAGCCATGCGTTGACTTATGAGTGGACAGTGGCTAATGAGCCCCTTTGTGAAAAGCAGACAACGTATGCTGCGGGGTTCCATTTTAATGATACCGGAAAAATAATACTGCAGCTAAGGCTTGCAGGAGATTCAACGCTTTATACTAAGCAAGTGCAGGTTTTGCCAAAAAAAAATCCAAAGGTCCCAGAAACTAGGAAGTCCAAAACACCTGTGCACAAAAAAGTAATCAAAGTACTGGTTCACTCAGGCCCTCCGACTCCCCACCTCCCAAGGTTTAAAGAATTTTCGCCGCTTAACGGAGATGTAGGCACGGCGATAACAATAGAGGGAGAAATTTTTTTAGAGATTCAAGACGTAAGAGTAGGGGATGTTTCTCAGCCATTTACAAATACTTCTACTAAAATCATTGCGCACCTCCAGACTCCTGCATCAGGAAAAATAACCCTTGTGACTTCTAAAAAAGAAAAGATTATTAGTAAACAATCATTTACATTTCATAGCAACCCATGCCCCCCGCCGGGGCCGCTTCCTGCCAACGAAAAGTTTAAAGGCATGTTTGAAAAAGTGGCAAAGAGAATTGACAGATCTACCGATGCACGGGACTTTGCTAACTATCTCTGCGCACCGGCTGAAGATTGCATTGTGAAAGCCTGTGAGGATAAAAAAAAGACAAGAACAATGTCTCTCGTGGAATTTTGTATGCTTCTTAGAGAGCGCAGGGGTATTTTTTTAGGACGAAAGGACTACGATATCCTAGCAGTATCTGTCATTCAAAATGAAAAAGTCACTGTTCGTGGCAAGTGCACTACTAACGAACCCTGTGTTCAAAAGTTTGTAGTTTATTACAGGTAAAGATGCCTTCAAATTCTCGCAGCCGTAGAATGTAAACTATAAAATGAAAATCCTGTTTACGCCTGGCATTTGAAATTATTTGCCGATGGCAAAAGCCCCGTTTGTTGGAATTCCTATATGCCATTGATATGACTTACCACAATAAGCTTTAGGCTTAACGGCATTGCCTAACATAACATTAATAATATCTTCCGAACTTTTTTGTTTAAGCATATAATGAAATATTATGGTTAAAATAAATGGTATTTGCATTAACAATTTGCCTTTTTGTTACTAATAGCAGGCTAGCAGCAAAAGTGAAGCGGCTTTATTAGTTCTTAATTTACGCTTTTGCAAGTGTTCTTCAGGCTAACTGAGAATTAACCCCGGATTCAAAAAGATTCGGGTAGGGATGAAACTTACTATCGTTTTTGCGAATCAAAGCCATTTTTTTAGTTCTCGGACACTCGATTCTTCACTTGCAAATGTTTTTTGATTTAGCAGCAGCATTTATCTTGTCTTGGTGAATTTTTGTGAACACTATACCGCTTACTTCACCGCGCCCATATTAGAATGCAGACAAACTTCCATGCTGTCCTGGTGACCGTTAGAACTCTTTAATGGGAGCAACTAAATTCTTGTTACCAATTTGTCACTAAAGCTTCTGAAACCCAATATCAACAAGGCTTTTTATTTTTTGTATTGGAAAGTGATGGGTCGTTTAATTATTCTTTTACAACCCATCTTTTGTCTGACCAACCATCTCCCATCACCCGCAGCAGGTACATACCATTGCTTAGTGAAACATTGGAAACGTTGATTTTTTGCAATCCCTCTTGTAAGTGGAGTGTTTTTAAATACCTGATTTTACCTTCTACATCTAACAATGCTATTTCTATTTTTTCATTTTTGGCAAGACTCAGATTAATGATGAAGCTATTGGAGAAAATGGATGGCATGGTGCTTATGACAAAAGAATGATTGTCTTGCCTTGCTCCGATTTTGATCGTTTTGCTGTAATCACTTTCCCCCGACAGGCTTAGCAAATGCAGCCTGTAGTAAACAGTTTTTCCACCAGCAACTATATTCGCATCAGTGAAATCGTACGAACCGCCATATCCATTGTACCTGCTCTTTACTTTGCCGATCTTCTCAAAATTGATTGCATCATACGACCTTTCTATTTCATAATAATCATGGGATGTTTCTGTTGCTGAAGTCCATGTTAATTTCACGTCTTTGCCAGCAATAAATCCATAGAATGAGATCAGCTTGACAGGAAAACTCGCCGACAAGTCAATGCCCGTGAACTCGGAAAATGATGTTAGGTTGGTTGCAACAAGTGTTTGGGCAGCAGTGTCAATAGCAGTAGGCAATATTTGCCAGCTTCCCGGCACTCCACTTTGGCGTTTGTACATTTTTAGCCCGGATTCACTGATCACTTTTCCAAGCATGGAAGAGTCGTAGTAAATGGTCATATCGTAACTATAGCCGCTTCCACCTGTAGCAGGAATATCAAAGAAGCCACTCATGAGGCGTGCATTTGCAATAGTGCCATTGTTGGTTGGATCATTAGGCCATACGCCTGAATAAAACCTTGCGGTACCAAGTGTCGGAAGCGTGCCTGTATTACCCCATTTCAGTATGGCTACAATGCGGTTATTGCTGTATATCGTATCGCTACCGCCGGGAAGATGGCGACCATAGACATAAAGGGCAGGCGGAGCCGTAGCGGTATTAAACTCATTACTTCCAATATCAGTTGGGCCATTGCTAAGGTCTGTGGACCTGACAGTCGCGGCATTGTAATCAGCATCAATACTATCAATAGGGATCGCTTTTCCATTTAAGTACCAGCATTTGTTTGTGTTGGTATTGATATTTAAGTTGCCCTTTGATACATCAGTAAACAAACTGTCGGCAGGCAGCACGCTGTTGAAAGTAACATAGGAATTAACATCTCCACCGGTACTGTTTCTCCATGCTTTCATTGACAGCACAGAACCCGTGCCCCATTGATGAGCGGCTGTGCTGTCGTTCAATACAAACAGGTTGAAATTGGATGTTTGCGGCAGCCATATACTACCCGGATTTGCCACATTTACAGCAATTCCGCCATGAACAGATCCGCCTCCTGTTCTTGCATTTACCACTAAATTGTTTTTAAACCTTGTGGTGACACCAATGCCTTCGTTGTAAAAGCCAAAAGAGTTTGCAGCACCAGTTTGGCTGCCTCCAATAAATATGGAATTATAGGCAATGAGCTTTCGGTTGTCAATGCCAAAGGTGGAATTGTCATAAATGCCATAAATTTTTACCGGGAAAACAGATATGCCATTGGTAAGTGTAACCTGGTTGTTTTCAACCTTCCAACTGCCGTTTTGAGAGAGATAAAAGCCTGCAATGATGCCATTGTTGCTGTTGGGTGCTGTGAGGTTGTAAATACGGTTTCGAGACATGGCTCCGTTTGGTTCATTACCACCGTCTGTCTGGATACCGGTTATAGTCACATTACCGGTATCGGTGGCAGAAAGATTGAAAATTTCATTGTCTTCAACAATATTGTTTTTTGAAGTTGACCCAATATAAATGCCTGTGATGGCGTTGCTGCTGATATAATAGGCGGCTGATGCAGTTGTAACATCCCTAATTATATTATGGGCAATTATTGCAGCACTATCCCCTGAGACCCATATTCCCTGAAAGCTGCCGCTGGAAGATATATTGGTGCATGCTATGCCTCCGATCAGGTTGTTGTTAACAGCGGCAGTAGCATTATTTCCAAAGATCATCGCATTATAAACACTAGCTAATTGGATATTCGTATTGCCTGCGGTGTCGCCTATGGTGTTGTTATTAATTATTGCCTTACCCAATGAAAAAATAGAATTAAAATTAGATGCCGCATTGTTTGTGCTTTTAAAGTTTTTAATCGTGTTATTTTCAATGCGTATATAGTAGTCTCCTGTAGACACATATTTTATGAAAGAGAATTCCTGGAAATTGCCATTATTTATCCACGGGCTGCCACCGCAGTAAGGTTGCGATCCCCCGAAATAATTTCCACTAATCTCGTTAGCAGGGAAGGAGCCATGAACGTCAATTCCTATGAAATTTGAGGAAGCCTGAGCTGATGTATCAGACCAATAAAATTGGTTAGAATCAATTAGCATATTACCATTGACATTACCATCGAATATCATTCCTCCATTGTCAAGGTTCACAAAATGATTTAAAGTTGCTACAATGTTTACTTGAGTAGCGGAACTTACTAAGTGAATACCAAAGCCAGCCTTATTTATACCAGCAACACTCATAATAAGATTATTGGTAAATACAGTTCTTTGAAATGTTCCGCTATCGAATTTCACGATGCCTTCGTTGTATTTTATGGCGTTGCCTTCAACCTCGGAATTCTTAAGAATCAAGGAGTCATAACCATAGTACAAACCAATCGTTGATTTGGCATTTGCAGCAATCGTATTTGTGTTTAGAAACCGCAGCCATCTTCCTGTACCATTGTAGCTGCCGTCAATCGTTACATTGCCTGCATTATTGAACCGCAGCATGTCGGTGGAAAGATCTGCTTCATTTTTTATAATGAATAATGAATCAATTGCCGGGACAATGGTCAATTTGAGATGACGTGCCGTTAGCAGGCTATCAAGGCTCCATTTACCATTTTCATATAAGTGCGATGTAATTCTGATGGTGATGTCGCCCTGCACAGAATCTTTAGTAATTCCTTCAAATACGCCTCCGTCTTTTGTAAGAGAAGTATAGTGCTGGTTTACCCCAACATCTACAATGGAAGGGATGATATAGCCCCCGATGTTGATTCTATAGCTGTAAGGCGTTGCAGGTGGCGATACCTGCTGGGTAACAGAAGTATGAACTGCACCCTGCGATGGACTTACAGTTAAATTGAAGGAAGGAAATATGGCAGTATCCTGCGCAACAAAATAGTATTGGATGGTATCTCCTCCCGATAGGTTTACATTCAAAGACTGGTGATTGATATAAAACTTCCATTTGCCGTTTTTGACCGTGCCGCTATCTAATGAACCAAAGGCATACTGCCACGCAGTTGCAACAGGATAACTTTTCCTGTACCAGATAGTGGGGCGTGTATTGCCGGTGTCTTTTAACCCGCTTAAAGCATCGGCAATAGCAACCCTGATAAATCTGCCAGATGTATCCGTAGCATCGGACAATGGGTTAACGGTGATGACTGGTGCATCTACATCTACAGGTATGAAATTGCCTGCATCGGCACCAATGTCTGTGGGTGTATTAGAACTTCTGATTTCTCCATCATAATCAACAGTTGTGGTGTAGTATGGAAATGAATAACCTCTTCCTTCTACCGGTGTTTGCCCCTGCACATGAAGGTCAAGGGTTCTTGTTGGCCCATCAGGATGAACAAAGTTTGGAGACATGACCAATGAATGCAGATCCTGGCCACTTGCCTGCCACTGTTGAAAATTTTGCAAATAAGACATCTTGCCATGCGGTGTCTGGTAAATGTTGTAGTCTATGTAGCTGGATTGCTGGCTTGATGATTCAAGATAAATATGGTTACTGTTTGTAGCAGAATACCTGTTATTGATCATAATATTATTTACAAATGGTGTCGAAGCCTGCCAGGAGGCGCAGGTGCCGTTGCCCTTAGCAGAGGTATCTGTGCCTGTAATGTAAAAGGTGTTATGGATCACCTTGTTGCTGGCGGTATAATCGCCCACAGAGTAAGCCATAAAACTTCCTGTGACCGTGTTGCCCGCCGAGTCAACACCCAGCCTGACCATGTTATTGGTAAGAACAGAGGTATTGTCATACATCTCAAAACCACTGAAACTTTTGAAATAAGTTTCAGTGGGATTTTGGAGCATCCCGTCAATAAGATTTGCATTAATTGTGTTTGAGCCCTGTTTACAAAAAATGGCTACAGATCTACCAAAACTATTAGAAAGGCTGCTATCCTGGAGTTGCAATACTTTGTTTTTGCTAACATCGTGATTTCCGTTAAAAGTGGCAATGCCTGCAACTGTGTAAAAGCTATTTTGATTTACATCTCCTTCGTAAGATTTAATATAGCTGATGGTATTATTGGTGACGGAACCATAGCTGTTACCCGTTGCAATGCCCTGAACGACACGACGTGCCATCAGGTTGGTAACAATGTTAGAAGTGATCGTTGCACCGCCATAAGTATCAATGCCCGACAATAGGCCTGTGCCCCTATGCACAATTTTCAAAGCATGGTTGTTGGTTCCCACAAAATTGCTGTCAATGATAACATTGTTTCCTTCGTTTTGAATGATTTTTAAAACAAGGTCGGGGGTAGTTAATGAACTGGTATGAATATTTTTAAAATCATTTCCATGAATTGTAGTTTGTCCTGAACCAAGATTGTAGATGATGGCGGAAGTGGCGGAAGACGTGGAATTACTAACAAATGCAATACTGTCTGCTACTGCATTTCCGCCAAAATCATTTCCACTAAAATTGAAATTTACATTGGGCAAAGCACCGCCTCCTGGTTTTCCAAACCAAACCAGGTTCATGTGCGACTCGTTGTCGCTGTATGTGTAATTCGTCTGAATTTTTATTTTCCTGAAATGATTGCTGACCAGGGATGAGTTCGTGTAAAGATTCAGCCCATTAAAGTATGTGCGGGAATTCCAGGTAAGTGTGGTGCCGGAACAGTTTGGCCCTGTGCCTCCAAAAAAGTTATTTGTTACCAGGCTTTGCGCAGTATCTTCTGAGGCGTAGTTAATAAAACCAGAAGTATCTGTACCGTCCACAGCAACGGTTGCATAAAAGCTGTTGTCTGAAATATTCCAGTTTTTGCCTGTAAGGTCAAGAGCGAAATTTTTGAAATTGTAAAAGTTATTGGAAGCAATGCGGTTGTTGTAATTCACCCCTGCACCAGTAGATGTAGCAGATAATAATTTTAGCGGAAGCAGAAAACTACCTCCTCTGTCATGCACATCACAATGATTCATTCTGTTTTCATGATTGCCTGCTGCAACAGTTGCTTCTAAAGTTACCGGGGTTAATGAAGAAGCGGAATTAGAGCGCAGGTCAAGGTATTTAATTTCATTTCCCCACGCATTCTTAAACCTGATCAGTTCTCCCGATCCTTCCAATGTTATGGCCGGATTGCCGGTTCCGTTAGCCCTTCCATCCCAAATAATATTAGAAGTGCTGTCAAATAAAATTACCGGTGTGGTATTGCTATTTACAAAATTAAATGAAGCGCCGGATGCCGGTTGTATGGTAAGCGAAGAGCTGCTATTAGAACAAATAGGGTAGGGCCTGAAAGTAATAGGTAATGATTGCGCTGCAAAGCTGAAGCCGGGCAGCAATTGCCATGTCGCCGCTCCATCTAAGCCCCAACGCAGCAAAGAATCCTGTGCAGATGCCATGCTGCTGAAACTTCCACCTGCACCAATTGAATAGGTGCCGTTCATGCTGCATCGTGTGCTGTCGGTGAGTAACTGCACGGTTTGCGCATTTCCTTCGGTGTAAGAAATGACCTTCCAATAATATCTTTTATTGACTGAAAGACCTGTGGCGATATAGCTGGTTGCAGAAGCAGGCAAAGTAGTATCCAATGTATAATTACTGTTGCCGGAGGCAGATTTGTAAATCAGGTAACCAAATTTATTAGAGATATTATCAGACCAGTTTAAGGTCATGCCGGTGCTAAATACACGGCTTATTGATGAAGTAGTAAAATTGCCATTGGAAACAACAGGGACAAATTCAATACCCCGCCGGGAGCCATTAACTGTAGAGTTCAAACCGGTAATAGACCCAGGCACAGCACTGTTTACAATATCTCTTGTAGCAGGTTCCTCTATAGCAAGTCTGGTAAATGCAAATGAGCTTAGATCTTTTAGGGCAATGAAAGAATTATCAGAACTGCCTGCTGTAAATCCGATGGATGCTGATACCGTTGAGCTGCTGTTGCCAATATTCATTTTGCCATAAACAAATTCAATTTCACCAGTTGTCTCATAAAGCCGCATTTGAAAAAGGCCATCTGACGGATTGGTTGCTGTAGAAGATGAATTGTTAATGGCTACATTCCACTGTATGACAAGACATTGATTTGGTTGGGTATCGGTAACAATATATTGAACTGTCGTCCCTGTATTTGCAGTGCGGAGGTTGTCCCAGAAAGCAGCTATGACGGGAGCACTATTTAATGCGGGGGGATAAGTGACAGTTCTTAAAAGGGCATTGGAATAAAGTGGATATAATATATCTACCGACGATGAATTTATTCCCAAACCAATCTGTCCTCCACTTCCCGCTACGAAATGAGTGTAGCGTTTGCCCATAAATATAAAATTGAAACCAATGGGCAAAAGAGTCGAGTTGTAAATACTACTATTTGCAATGATGTTTGTTGAGCCTAAAAAATTAATTGCATTACCGTTTTTATCCAGTAAAAGATTGGAAGATTGATTAGTAGTTGCTGTATAATTAGCAGATGTTTGGGCATTTACTTTTATAAAAGAAAATACCAGAATAATTAGAAAACAAGTAGATAAAAACTTCATGAAAATATTTTAAAGAAAAATAATCCTGCAATTTATGGAGTCAGACAATAGGTTGATTCAAGAGGCAAGACATTTTAAAAAAATCATAAAATATTTTGAAGAATCTTCTTCGTAAATTGAAATTAGAAGTTAAAGCCAATTTGATAAAAAATGATAAAATCCACTCTACAAATCCATCTCAAAAGCTCCATGTTCGTTTGTGATGTGATAGCTGAAATGAAGGCTGTCGCAATCTCTTTTCCATTTGTTTATTTTATACAAACTATTGTTTCCGTCAAAAATAAATTGCCTGCAGTCAAATGATTTTGCCAGTTCCGCAATGCTTAGTTTGGGGCTTTTGGTAATCACAATAGCGTTTAACTGTATCTTTTTGTCACTTTCAAATTTATAAGGTTTGTCCAGCAGCATGATTCTTTTTCCATTGAACAGAACAAAGGGGTAGGTAATAAACAAGCTTTGCAACTGCGCCTCTTGAATGGTTTTGTAGAGTGTTCGTGCAGGTTTCAGGTGAAAGTTGCGGAGGTATCCATCTTCTGTCAGAATTGTATCGCCGACAAAAGCGTAGCCTGAACCTGCCATAAAATCTATAGCAGTCTGCTTTGGCACATTGTAAACAATCATTTTTTGCTGTTGACGAACATGATAAGTTTCAATCGCATCTATGAAAATAAATGCCAAAAATGCCGCAAACCCCGCAAACATGGCTGTTTTTGATTTTTGCACCAGCCATATTGCACCAAAAATAATGGCCAGGTAAAGTAAAATTGTTTCTGCTAAGCTATTTTGAATCTGGTCTGTGACGGCAAATCGGAAACTGCTCATTTGCTCAATAAAATAATTCATAAACCAAAGCATGAAACCTGTGATCATGCCGCAAAATTTTGCAACAACAGCCCAGGGAGATATGATTAAAACAACCAGTTCTGCAAACAAGACAATGGTTGACAATGGTACAATGATGCAGTTGGTAATTAAACATAAATTGGGAAACTGGTGAAACGAGTAAAAGATAATGGGCAATGTGAGAATTTGCGCTGCAATTGTTACTGAAATTAGATTCCAGAAAAAGTCAAGAATTTTATTTTCGATAAAAAACCAGTGATAAACGGGTCTGGAAAACGCAACAATACTGACTACCGCCACATAAGAAAGTTGAAACCCTATGTCCCACAAAAAATAAGGATTGTAGCAAAGCATAACAAATGCTGATGAGGCCAAAGTGTTGTAAACAGAGGATTTCCGATTAATTGTTTCCCCCAAAATGATAAATGTAAACATGACCGCCGACCTGAGAATAGAAGGAACTCCACCCGCTAATAAAGTAAACACCCAAAGTACCGTGAGAACTACAACAGGTTTCACCCACCTGACCCAGCGTTGTTTTTTGAATGGCTTAAACATAAGTACCAGGACTGCATAGATCATCCCGAGGTGCAGTCCTGAAATGGCGATGATGTGAACTACACCTGTATTGCTGTATGCCTGCACCAGGTCTTTGTCAAGATCGTCACGGTAGCCGATCAGAAGAGCTTCTGCCACACCGGATTCCTTTTTCCCTGGAATAAACTTTTGCAAGCGGTCAATTACAAAAGAACGGACATTAAACAGCCAGTTCTGAAAAGAATAGATATTGGTGGAAGGTGCAATGATGTACTCACTTGACTTCAAAAAAACCTGGTGATAAATATCTTTGAAAGCATTGAATTGACTGTAGTCAAAATTGCCTGGATTGCCGGAATTTTTGATGAGTTGAAGCGACTTGGTAAATACAATTTGGGAGCCATACTTTAATGAAGGAATGGAATTGCTGTCCCGGCTGAAATACAGTAGCAGTCTGCCTTTTGCAGGGTGCCAGGTTCCGTTTTCATTAATTGATTCTACTGCGGCTTCGGCTTTGTAAGATTTTGCCTTTTGCACCAAAGGTTCCTTGATGGTAGCAAGAATGGCGAATGTGTCTGCCTTGCAATGGCCGACCCATTGCTCATTATTCCTGATGTCATTTTGATAAACCATCAACATGCCCGCTGCCATTAAGCTTAGGTTAATCAGCCCACCCTGTAACCACGCCAACAAAAATTTGAACCTGATATTGAGCAATGAAAAAACAAAAAGAATAATGAGGGAAACGGCAAAACTTATAAGTAAACCCATATGAGGAAACCCGCCATAAAACTGAATAATAATTCCTGCGATTAAAGGAATAATCAGCCTTACAAAAGGCATTTGTTTCCAGAAATAATTATCCTTGGCAGGCACGGATAAGTTGAGGTTTAAGGTTGAAAATTGCTGGGAAAAGAAATTATTTCATTTTCATTTGGGCAAAATAAGGATGTTCAGGATTTACAATCAGTTCTTGTCGCAGAGGATGAATCAGCACATCCATATCTTCCATAGGTATAGCTCCTAATAATGGTTCATTATCACCAGGTAACACAAAAGCCCTGCAAGTAGATTGACGGTTTTTAAACCGGATTTCAACAGGTCCTACTACATCATATTCTTCTATCGTACCATTGGCCATTTGGGCCTTTCTTTTCTCTATTACAGGCAGTTGCAATTGCTCTTGTATGTTTTCATTTATGGCTAACATATATGCTCCGGAATCGGCTAACATACTTACAGTCATTTGCTTGACTTCCTCCTCGCCTATAATATGACGTTTAGCCAGTATTAAATCCTCGCCATTTATTAATGTAATATCTGCATAAACTAAACCCATGATGAACTATTTTTTACCGTTTCAGCAAATTTAAGGAATTACAATCAAATTAATATCTTATCAATTTCAAACTTTACCTGCTCAGATGCATACTTCGTTCCTTGTACAATGTTCTGAAATAAGGATCGCGAAGGTCTTTGATGAAGCGAATGGCTTCGCCTGTGCTTTTCATTTCCGGGCCAAGTTCTTTGCTTACACCAGGAAATTTATCGAAGCTGAAAACGGGTTCTTTAATGGCAAAGCCTGTGAGCTTTTTCTCGAAAGTAAAGTCTTTCAATTTTGCCTTGTCCAGCATGACTTTGGTGGCGATGTTCAGATAAGGTATCTGGTAGGCTTTGGCAATAAAGGGTGTGGTGCGGCTGGCTCTGGGGTTGGCTTCAATCACATAAACTTTGCTGTCTTTAATAGCAAACTGAATATTAATCAAACCCTTTATTTGCAAGGCCCTGCCTATTTTTTCTGCATAAAATTCCATTGTTGAAATAACCAATGGTGTGAGATTGAAAGCTGGCAACACTGCATTGCTGTCGCCACTGTGTATGCCTGCTGGTTCAATGTGCTCCATCACGCCCATGACATGAAAATCGTCACCGTCAAAAATGGCATCTATTTCTGCCTCCTGACAGCGGTCAAGAAAGTGGTCTATCAATATTTTGTTATCGGGAATGTGCTTTAGCAGGCTGACGACTGCTTTCTCCAATTCTTCGTCGTTAATGACAATGCGCATTCGTTGTCCGCCCAATACATAACTCGGTCTCACCAGCACAGGAAAGCCCACTTCTTTTGCCACTTCAATGGCCTCATCTGCGGTGAATGCCGTACCATATTCAGGGTATGGAATATCAAGCTCTTTCAGCAAGTCGCTAAAGCGGCCACGATCTTCGGCAATGTCCATGTTGTCAAAAGAAGTTCCGATAATCCTGATTCCTTTGTGATGCAGTCTCCGGGCCAGTTTCAGGGCTGTTTGCCCCCCTAATTGCACAATGACACCCTCAGGCTTTTCCAGCTCAATGATTTCCCACAAATGCTCCCAATAGACCGGCTCAAAGTAAAGTTTGTCGGCTATGTCAAAGTCCGTACTGACTGTTTCAGGATTGCAATTAACCATAATGGCTTCGTAGCCACATTCTTTGATAGCCAGCAAGCCATGCACACAGCAGTAGTCAAACTCAATGCCCTGGCCAATCCGGTTGGGGCCGCTGCCCAGAACAATTACTTTTTTCTTTGAAGAGGGTATTGATTCGTTGGACGATAGTTGCTGATACATTTAGAAAATATTTGCCAAAAATAGTTGAAACTTGAATGATGCTGTTCATTTTTACTTTTCCAGGAAGACTTACAAATTTTTGGTTTTACATCCTGATACCATCTATCAAAACAGACACAATGGTGTTTTCAAGTTCCTGGCTATCAACTTTGTGAATTATGCGGTGCCACTGATCCACAGCAGCAATTGCATTCAGCATAATCATGACGATGCTATTGGCATCCATTGGCTTAATTTCATTGTTTTCTATTCCCTGTTGCACAATTGCAGTAAACTTTCGGCGGTAATTGCGTCTAAGTTCACGAATAGTGGTAAGACCAGCTTCATCTAACTGTCGCCAGTTTTGTTCGGCTACATAGACATATTCATAGTTCTGCATCATTTCCCCCACATGAAACCGAATAATTTTTTCAATCTTGACTGCGCTGTGTAGTTTTTGGGTGTCCAGTTCATTAATGTAAGCATGATATTTTTTAGAAACACTAAAGCAAATTTCTTTGAGCAGTTCATCTTTGCCACTAATATGGTTATAAAGACTTGCAGCTTCCACTCCTACTTTTGTGGCTAGTTCCCTCATGCTGGTTGCCTTATAACCTTTTTCTCTAAAAAGTTTTGCAGCTTTTTGAATAATGATTTCACGCTTTGTATTATTATCCGATGATTTTATTTTAGCCATAAATAACTGGTGAGTTCAAAGATAGCAAAGAAGAAATAATCAGGGTGATGATGCATAAAATTAGGCCGAACGGAAAATTTCTTTTCTTTATCTTCTAACATTAAAGATCAGATTCAGATTCATGAACAACTACTTTTCTCAAGATCCACCTGTTGTGAATGTAGCTCCTCACCAAAAAATACAGTGCCGTTTTTATCAAAATCTTCTGTGGAGTCTGTCGTGAAAAATTGAATCCTGCCACCTTTTGTACACTCATGCTCAATGTCTGTGTGGCGGCTTAGGTAATCAGCAAGACTGTCGGCTACTATGCTTCCCTGCTCTATCGCTTTTATATCGGCAGGAAGCAAGGATTGAATTTTTTGCTGAATGAGTGGATAATGTGTGCAGGCCAGCAAAATGGCATCAATGGCGGGGTCTTGTTTGAGTAACTTTTGCAATTTTTTTTGAATGAAATAATCTGCCCCAAGGGTTTCATGTTCCATATTTTCTATCAGTGGCACCCACATGGGGCATGCTTCCTGGTAAACCTGTACTTCGGGAAAGAACTTTTTAATCTCTATCATGTAGGATTGAGACCGAACCGTACCGGTTGTTCCCAACACGCCAACCTTACCGCTATGGGTCATCAGGCCGATTTTTTCCGAAGTTGGCCTGATGACACCCAAAACTTTTTTACCCGGATAATGCAACGGCAAATCATTTTGCTGAATGGTTCGCAATGCCTTGGCGGATGCGGTATTGCAAGCTAAGATAACCAATGGGCAACCCTGATTGAAAAACCATTGCACAGCTTGCAAGGTATATTGGTACACCGTTTCAAAAGAACGGGAGCCATAAGGTGCACGGGCATTATCACCAAAGTAAACATAATCGTATTGCGGCAGCTTTTTTACAATCTTCTTAAGGACTGTAAGTCCTCCATACCCGCTGTCAAAAATGCCAATTGGACCCATGGGATTTAGGGTTTAGTTTTTAAAGTTTAGTCGAAAGTTAGAAGCTGCCTGCTTTTCCATTTTTTTTCATAACAAGAAAAGGCTGCCTTTTTAAGACAGCCTCTTGCAATTTTTTGATGCGAAAGCTATATTTTTTTATTAAGGCTTTTTTGTTCCGGGTCTGGCCGGACCTCTTGGGGCAGGTGCGGGTGCGCCAATGCCATCTTCGGCAGGTGCAGCGGCTCCCTGGCTTTTCAACTGGTCAGGCAGGTTTATTTTCAATTCCTTAGCTACTTTTTCAAACACATTTTCCACCTTTGAACCCATTTCATAAGCACCTGGTTTCAACACAACTAAATAGTTGTTAGACTGCAAAACTTTGCTGTAAGCGCCTAACACCTTTTCATACATGGGTGCAGCAATCTCCTGTCTTTTTTGCTCAGATTTTTGCTGAGAAATTTGCTGCCAGTAAACGATGGTTGTCGCTATTTGCGAACGCTGGTCTTTTTGATAATTCAAAACACTTGCTGATTTTTTTGCAGCAGAATCAGATTTGTAGGTACTGTCCAAACGATTGTACTCTTTCACAGCAAATTCATACTCGCTGCGAAGTGAGTCTTGCTGATAGATTTGAAGCATACTGTCCACAACACGATAGCCGGGCATGGCCTGCACCATAATGTCTATATCAAATACGCCAATTTTTGCAGCACCGCCGCCTTGGGCATTCAGATTGTTGGCGAAAAGCAGTGCTGTAAAAGCCAACATAACAAATAAAACTTTTTTCATTGTCTGGTTTTTAAATTTATCCCGCATGTTGTCATTTTTAAACATGGCGAAATTGTTTTTTTAGAGTTTAATAAAAAATTGATTTTTTAGCTTTTTAGACCCAGTTCTTTCAAAACTTCATCACTTTTGTCAAGTTTAGGGTCGGCAAATATAACGGTTATCCCTTCACTTTTATCTAATACAAAATCATAACCTCTGTTCACAGCTACTTTCTGAATGGCGTTGTAAACTTTGTCCTGTACAGGTTTCACCAGTTTTTGCCTTTCTTTAAAAAGGTCTCCATCGTAGCCGAAACGTTTTTTTTGCAGATCGCGAATTTCCTTTTCCAAATTAAATAACTGGTCTTCCCTTTTCTTTTTTAACTCATCGCTCAGCATGTATTGCTCTGCATCAAAATTGTGATACATGGTATTGAGTTCTGCCTGTTTATCATCAATTTCTTTTTGCCACGTGGCACTTGTGGCAGCCAGTTTTTTATCAGCATCTTTATATTCCGGCATTTTGTCCAGAATATATTTAGTGTCTATGATGGCATAACGCTGTGCATTTCCTGAAAGGGAAATAAACAAAAGGGATAGGGCGACAAAGAGATACTTTTTCATAGCAATTTTTTTGTTTAAAATAATTTATTCTGGTTCAAAACCGAGCATAAAGGTAAACCTTGCAGCGTCTTTTAAACCACCTGAAGGCGTGTATCTATCCAAACCTATGCCATAATCAAATCCAAGCAGGCCAAACATAGGCAGGAAGAACCTCATGCCCACACCCACTGAGCGGCGGAGTTTGAAAGGATTATATTCCTTTGGCGAGTACCAACCGTTTGCAGCTTCAAAAAATGTGAGTGCGTATATGGTGCTGCCTGCACTCAAACTAAGTGGGTAGCGCAACTCCATTGTGTATTTATTGAAAATAGTAAAGAATTTAGAAGCACTCTGCTGATCAGGATTTATTTTCGGATTGCTTGTCTCATAAACCGGGTAACCTCTGTGTGCAATGATATCGTAGCCAAGCAGTGCAAAGTTGTTACTTAAACCTGCATCGCCTACCTGGAATCGCTCAAATGGCGACACTTCCAGTTTGCTGTTGTAGCGGCCTATGTAACCATATTTTACAGCAGCTTTCAGCACAAATTGTTTATTCTTGTCCGGTCCTGAAGGTTTGCCAATTGGCACATACCATTCGCCTGTATATCTCCATTTATGGTATTCCACAAATTCATAAGGATTGCTGGATGTCGCTACGTTTTTGTTAAACAAAGAATAGGGAGGTGTGAACTGCGCACTCAGCAAAAATGTAGAACCGCTGCGTGGAAATAAGGGATTGTCAATAGACGATCTCTGCAAAGCGAACTTGACATTGAAGTTGTTGGAAACTCCATTGCTAAAGCCCTGAAATATCTGGTAGTTGTTCAGCACATAGCGAGTGTAATTGAGCGAGGTGACAAGGCTGAAATAATCATCAGGCCATTTCAGTTGCTTGCCCAAACTGACACTAAGACCCGTGGTGCGGATATACGAATCGTTTTCGCCATATGAATACTGCCCAATGGAACTGTTATACAACCCGTTTCTGTATTTAGTGTCGTATATACTGAAGGTAAGTGAGTTTCTTTTTTTGCCACCAAGCCATGGTTCAGTAAATGAGAAGTTGTACGACCTGAACGCCTTTCCATTGCTTTGAAAACGAATGCTTAACCTTTGCCCATCACCAGTTGGCAGGGGCTGCCAGGCAGATTTTTTGAAAATATTGTTGATGGAAAAGTTGTTGAACGTGATGCCAAGCGTGCCTGTCAATCCGATTCCTCCACCCCAGCCTGCGCTTAATTCCAGCTGATCGCTTGACTTTTCTTCCACTGTCCAATTGATGTCCACAGTTCCGTCGTCGGCGTTTGGTACCACGCCTGGGTTTATTTTTTCCTGGTTAAAAAAGTTCAACTGCGCCAGTTCCCTTGTGGAGCGGATAATGTCTGAGCGGCTAAATTTTTCTCCCGGAATGGTTCTTAATTCGCGGCGGATAACGTGTTCTTTTGTTTTGTCGTTTCCGGCAATGCGGATGTTTTTAAGGGTCGCCTGCGGCCCTTCCACTATCCTGATTTCGTGATCAATGGTGTCGTTATAAACAGCAGATTCCACTGCTTCTGCCCTAAAGAACAGGTAACCATCGTCCATGTAGAGTCCGCTGATGTCGCCACCTTCGGGAGATAGCTGTTTGCCCAGTTTCTGGTTCAGAATATCTATGTCGTAAATGTCGCCTTTTTGAATGCCCAAGACATTTTTCAGTACACTGTCAGAATATTTGGTAGCACCTTTGAAGGAAATGTTGCCGAAATAATATTTATGGCCTTCGTTTACTTTTATTTTGATGTCAAGATTTCCACGGCTGTTAGGTTTAATATCTTCTGAAACAATTTGTGCATCGCGGTAGCCGAGTGAGTTGTAATAACTCAGGATTTTCTCTTTATCTTCTTCAAATTTTTTGTTGTCAAACTTGGCCGAGGCCAGCTTCATTCTCACATAGGGATCCAGCAATTCTTTGGTTTTTGTGAAAGATAAAAAACCATTTTGTCTTAGATAATCCTGGAAAGTAAGGTGCCTACCCGGAATGTTGCCGCTGCTGTCTTTAGGTGCATGAACCGAAAGTCGGCTCATTTCCTTAGTGCCTTTCATTTGTTTTTTAAGACGCGAATCAGAGATGTTTTCATTGCCTACAAAATAAATGTCGCTGATCTTCACTTTCACCCCTTTGTCAACAATGAGGGTCATGATGACAGAGTTTTCTATTTTCGGATCTTTGATTTCTTCAATCGTTGTTTTTACGCCTCTGTAACCCTTTTCTACATAAAATTTTTCAATGGCTTCAATGGCAGAACGCCTGTTGTTTTCCGTTACAATCCTTCCCCGGATCAGGCCAACTTTTCCTGTCAGTTCTTCTGCCTGTCCCTTTGGTATTCCTTTGAAAGTAAATGATGCAAGCCTCGCCCTTTCGGTCACAGCAATTTCCAGCCAGATACTTGTGCCTTCTACTTTTGTAATAAAAATCTCTACGTTGCTAAAATAATTTTGCTTCCATAGATTATTGATAGCTTTTGCAAAATTATCTCCGCCGGGAATCACGACGTCATCCCCCACATTCAGGTTGGCTATTGAAATGAGCAGGGCAGCATCAAAAAACTGGTTGCCGCTCACCACCACATTCGCTACTTTGTATTTGCGTGGGGTTTTCTGGTTGTAAATATTTTCCAGGTTCACATCAACCGAAGGCTTTGCATCGGTGGGAGGAAGCACCTGTGCAAAAGAATGATTGCCGGCGAGGCAAATGGCCAAGAAAAAAAGAAAAGGTTTGTAAATTGTTCGCATCAAAAAATCCTGTCTGGGTGTTTTCCGGGCTATAAGTACCCTGCGGTCGTTAGACTTTACCAAACAGCGGCAAATTAACGGCAATATTTAAAAAGTGTTTGTTAAATAGTC
>JAYTGA010000075.1:0-16820 GCA_043733905.1 Segetibacter sp. | reverse complement strand
CAGCACCTCTGTTGTTAGTGGAAATGGTGTTTATCAATGGACTTTTGGAGATGCCACAACGGCTTCTTCTGCAAGCCCATCGCATGTGTATGCTGCGGCTGGAACATTTCCTGTAAAACTTGTCGTCACTTCAGGCGACGGCTGCAAAGACAGCGTGACAAGGCAGGTGATTGTTTATCCAAAAGTAACATCTTCGTTCAGCATCACCCAGTTGGCTCAATGCTTTAAGGGAAACAATTTCACGTTCAATAATACCTCCACTGTTTCGGCGGGTTCCTTGTCAATGGCCTGGTCTTTTGGCGATGGCACTTTGTCCACACAAACCAATGCCAGTCATCATTACAACACAAGCGGCGTTTTCCAGATTAGGTCAGTTGCTACTTCCAACAATGGTTGTACAGACACTGCAAACAATTCTGTGACTGTGAATGCAATGCCTGCCGCTTTGTTTAATATTAATACAGCAGTACAGTGTTTTGATAACAATAATTTTGTGTTCAGTAATGTTTCAACAGGTTCGGGATCATTAGCATATCAATGGAAATTTGGTGACGGAAATACTGCATCAACCGTAAACACTTCACACCATTATAACCTGTTCGGTTCATACCCGGTCACACTGGTTGTAACCACTTCGCCGGGTTGCACGGATACGATTGTTAAAACCGCTGTTGTGAATCCTCAGCCGGTCGCTTCATTCAATATTGTCGCAAATGGAGTTTGCGCAAACAATAACAATTACACTTTTACAAATACAACCAACATTGGTGCAGGAACATTTAGCAATCAATGGGCTTTTGGAGATGGTGCGACATCAGCTTTGTTCAGCCCAACTCATCGTTATGGAACAGGAGGAACATTTCTAATTCAGTTAATTGTCCTATCCGACAAAGGATGTCGTGACACAACCAGACAGCCTGTTGTAGTAAAACCAAAGCCTGTTGTTGCATTTGGCATCAATCAATCCAACCAATGTGTTAACACGAATAGTTACGTTTTCACCAATGCTTCAACCGGCTCTGCACCTGTTATACAGCAATGGTCATTTGGCGATACGGGTGCAGTTGTTACGTCTGTTAATGCCACGCACATTTACACAACTGATGGCGCATACAATGTGAAACTATTGGTTTCTGCAAACGGCTGCAGTGACAGTCTGACCAAACCAATTGTTGTGTATCCCAAGCCCACAGTCACTTTCACTGTGAATGATGATATGCAATGCCTTGTTCAAAATAATTTTGCTTTCGCAAATGGGTCTTCCATTACCAGTGGCACATTGCAATACACCTGGCTATTTGGCGATAGCAGTTTTTCTAATCAAATAAGTCCGGCTCATCATTTTGCAAGAGCAAATATTTTTTCTGTAAAACAAATCGCGATCAGCAATTTTGGTTGCAAAGACAGTACACAACAAAATGTAACTGTCCTGCTCAATCCACAGGCGGCATTTGGTGTCAACAACAGCAATCAATGTTTTAAAGGAAACAATTTTGTATTCACCAACAATTCAGTTTCCCCTGCCGGAACCATCTATTCATGGAGCTTTGGTGATGGTGGAAACAGCAGTTCATTTTCGCCTTCAAAAACGTATGCAAATGCCCGAACTTACCAGGTTACTTTATTTTTAACAGCTAATAATGGTTGCAAATCAGACACGGCAACAACTTCTGTCAGTGTCTTCCCAAATCCTGTGGTGAATGCCGGGCCGGATTTAGTGGTATTGGATGGAAAAACGGTGACGATCAATGCCTCCGCAACCGATGCACTCACCTACGCATGGTCGCCTGCAACCTACTTAAACAGTGCTGCTGTTAAAACACCTATTGCATTTCCTCGTCAAAATATTGGCTATCTGCTGACTGCCACCGGAAACAATGGATGCACGGGATCAGATTCAGTTTATATCAAAGTTTTGAAACAGTTAAATGTGCCGAATGTGTTCTCTCCTAATGGTGATGGAGTAAACGATACATGGGTCATCAAATCGCTGGCTGATTATCCCGGTTGCACTGTGGAGGTCTTCAACCGTTATGGTTTGCAGGTCTTTATCAGTAATGGATACGCAAAACCCTGGGATGGTACCTATAAAGGCAACCCCCTGCCTGTCGGCACTTATTACTACATTATCGAACCTAAAAACGGGGTTGATAAAGTGACAGGATACGTTGTTATTTTGAGATAAACCAAAGCTCTAAAATTAAAAGCGGCGGGGGAAAATGTTGAAGCATTTTTCCCCGCCGCTTTTTTATCTTTTCTATCCAGTCTTATTTTCTCTTCCCCTTACTCTCTCATTACATGACTGGCATTTTCGTTTTCACTGTATCAGGATCATCTCCTATTACCTCAGGATCATCAAATGGATTATCGTCATCATTGTCATCATCATCATTTTTACCGGGATGAGTGCCTGGCAAAATACCGGGATTTTCCTCTGGCAACGTGTCCGGCTCTATTTCCGGCTTTTGTTTCGGATCGTCGGGCAATGATGGGGTTTCACCCGGAATAAGATCTACCAACAATTCTTTTGCAATTATATTCATGACACATTATTTAATTACTGATAAAAATAAAAATTTCCTTTTTAGCATTGTCAAAAGGGAAATTTTAATGGTTAGAGAACTCACTTTTTTTATTTCTTGTTATTCATTTCTGAATCTATTGCGGTAATGCTTGTCATGTGCTTCTTTAAAACAGGTAAAGTTTTAGAAGCAAAAGCTTTCAAATCAGCATCCATACCTGATGAAGCTTCTGTTTCAAATTTACTGATGTCACCTTTGTGATCATTTACCATCATACTTACATAAGATTTGTCAAAATCTGCACCTTTCATTTTCATCATAGCATCAAGGTGCTGTTGAGTTTCATCATCAGCTTTTTCAGGAATGCTAATATTGTTTTTGGAGGCAATGCTTTTCAATTCCGCATTGGCTTTGCTGTGATCTGCAACCATCATTTTTCCAAATTCTTTTACTTTGCTCGATGAGGCATTTGTAATGGCTAATTTGCCCATTTCCACTTCCATCATTCCACCTTTAGCAGCCTCAAGCACAAAGGTTTTATCATTCTTCATGCTAATATCCGATGCAGTTTTTGTAGCACTATCGTTATTAGTACTCTGCATTTTACTCTCATTATTAGTTTTCATGTTTGCTGTGTCCGACATGGATTCATTACTATTACTACCGGTTCCACAACCAACTGCGACGGCAAAAGATGCCACTATGCAAACTTGAAGGCAAGTTTGAGTAATCGTTTTTTTCATTGTTTTCATTTATAATGAGACATAAAAAAGTATGCCAGCGCAAAACGGTAGAATCAAACCTTTAAATCATTTTACTTTAAAACTTGAAGAGAATACCCGGAGTGACAGTGCCATTTATGTAGTTAATGGTGTAATCCAATTCGCCGTGTTTCTTTTTAGAAACACTTGAGGAGGAAATGACACGCTTGTTCCTTTTTGCCACCTGTCGTGCACACAAATAGCCCATGCCAATGGCAAGGGGATAGTCGCTGGCCCAGTGTACTTTGTTATTAATCATTGATAGACAAACCAACCCTGATAAAGAATATCCAATGGGCTTTATCCATCTTTTTTCAGGATAGTTTTCTGCAAAAATGGTGACAGAAGACATGAGTGTAGCAAGATGCCCTGAGGGAAATGCATCAAACTTTGGCGTATTGTTTTGAAAGTCAGAAAAAGAAGGAAAGAAATGCCACTCACCGCCGCGGCGTGTAGCATCGCTGGGGCTTTGCCGGCCTGTAATGCGCTTGACAACCTGGGTACCAACGCCCATTAATATGAACGATTCTGCTAACTGGCTGGCTGTACTCAATGCCCGGTAATCCTTGTTGACCTTCCCATAAATATACAATCCTGCACCAATGGCAAGACTGGGAAAACCTTGTCCCAACTGGTAAAAGGCGGTATTAATATTTGCAGGCAACCGAAACAATGCCACCTCTTTCTCACCTGTTTTAAACTTCAGGAGGTTTACATTTTTTTCATCGGCCACCACACCGTTTCGTGTGGCAAAATCATTAAAGCCATCGGTAATATTCTGGTCAACAAAAAGCAAGGCTGCAGTGCTTGCCACTATAGCTGCCAATGGTTTTAAACTTTCTTTTTTGAAAATTGCCGATACAATTCCACCTCCGTCTCTGGGCAGATTTTTGATGAATTCAAATGACCTTGGTTTGGCATAAACAAGCGTTTTTCCATTGCCGATGTCGTAATACATTTCACCATTTACCAAACTTCTTCTGCTTTTGCGGACAGTAGAATCTTTTGTTGTGGTTTGGGCTTTTAACCCAACAATATTAATAAGTAAAAAAATGAGTAATGCGATTCCTTTTGCCATGTTTTTATTCTGAAAATAATTGACCGATTAAGTCTTAAATGCTTAAAACAGGCTTGTAAAATAGCAAATGATTTGTTGGGGCTGACTTAAATTATTGTGTGCAACAACAATATGATTAACTCCAGAAACTTTTCAAGGTCTGCAATTTGATCAAAACTCTTTAAAAGATGCTGTAAAAGTTCCAATTCTAAGGTATATTATCAGTATGAAAACAATAAAATGTGTCGGATAAGTGTCTGAGGTCAATCTTATTTTCAGGAATGGGTTCAGACGGGTATCTGAGGTCGATCTTATTTTCAGGAATGGGTTCAGACTGGTGTGGGGGTCATTCTTATTTAAAGAAAAGTACAAATCCTTACAATATCAAAACAGACAACCCGGCATTTGCCAGGTTGTCATTTGTCAAAACCATCATTTTTAAAACCCTAAAATCAATCTTCTTTATTATCGCCTCCCAGGCTGTAAATATTATTTTCTTCATCTTCTTCTCCAATAGATTCCAGGTCGTCATCATCTTCAGTCCCGGCCAGGTCCAGGTCGCTGCCTGAAAGGTCATTTTTCGAACCACCTTCGTTTAGCAGTTCTCCGTCCTCATCCACACTATCAAGTGCAGCCTTACGCAGGTTGATATCATCTTCTGTAGGCATGTCCTCATCTGCCCTTTGCAGCAGCTCTTTTTCTTCGTCTGTTACATTGCTTTCATCTTCACCATCTTCAAGGTCTTCGTCATTCAGATCATCATCCTCCAACTCACCGCCATCTTCATTTTCAAAAAGACCTTCCCCTTCTTCCCCTGTAGAAGCTGCTGTTACATCTGCCATTTCCTTCATTTTTGGCACATGAATGTTTTCCTGGCCTGGAATGTCAGACACATCTGGCAGATCAATGGTAAATGGCTCATTCTTCAATGCAGCTTCATCTTTTGCTGAGTCATGAATGTCTTCGCTATCATTGACTTCCTGTCTGGTGATGTTGAAGTCGTTATGGGTATAAATGTCTGCTAAAACTTCTTTTTCGTTTGGCATAAAATTGTTTTTAGAAATGAAGATGAATGTTACGCAACAAGATTCTTTTCTGAAAGTATAAAAAGTTATGCCACCACAATTTTCCGAAAGGTAAGATTGAGCCTGGGCAAGAGCGGTTTTGCAGACTTGGGCACCTGGTGTTCCCAAAAGTGCTGTGTTGGACCTTTCATCAGCAACATAGAACCATGGGAAAGTGGTATAGAGAGTTTTGAAATATCTTTCCTGAATTTGTGTCTTAAATGAAAGGGACGTGTTTCACCAAAACTAACAGATGCAATGACAGGGTTGATGCCAAGTTCTTTTTCATTGTCGCGGTGCCAGCCCATGCTGTCTTTGCCTGTTCGATAATGATTTAACAGTACACTTGTAAAAGATTCATTGGTCTCTTTTTCAATCTTTTCTTTTATGCTGCGCAATGATTTTGTCCAGTCATTTGGCTGCATTTTGATGCCTGAATAGGTATAACTTTTATCATTGCCCCCATACCATGCTGTCAGCCTGGGAACAAGGTGCAGCCTGCCATACAGAGAAATGGTGTCTTGCTGCCACTTTGTTTCATTCATTATTTTTTCTAAAAAATGATCTGCATCTATTTTCCCGAAAAAATTTTCATACAACACAACTTCTGCATCGGGCAATGTATAAATCGTTTTGTTTAGTTCAACATTGAATAGTGACATCTTTCAAAGGTAGAAGAATGAAAAAATTGGTTTGTCTTTTTATTTTCCGAAGGAAATAATTGTCATTGGCCTGCAAAATCCTAAGAGGTCTTTTGTTCTGCAAACGTTTATGCTGAACTCTGTTCATTCCTTGCTTTTTCATACTTTCGCGGCTTGTTTTTAACTAAAGAGAAAGACAGGGAGTTTAACTACAGAGATAAGAAGAGTTTAATCCAAAGTGCAAAACAAGAAAGATTTAAAAACAAACAATACTGAACAAAGTGAGTATTGTAATGTTCACAAAAATAAATAAAAACGATTAACGATGGCTGCAAGAACAGATGCTTTTCAATCCCCCGATTATTATTTGCTGGACGAATTGTTGTCCGAAGAACACAAAATGGTTCGCGACACAGTGCGCAATTATGTGAAAAAAGAAATTTCTCCCATCATAGAAGGCTATGCGCAACGTGCTGAATTTCCGCAGCAGATCGTAAAGCAAATGGGCGACATTGGTGTATTTGGCCCTACTATACCTGTTGAATATGGCGGCGGCGGCATGGACTACATCAGCTATGGCCTTATGATGCAGGAACTGGAACGTGGCGATAGTGGTGTACGCAGCACTGCATCGGTGCAGGGTTCCCTGGTCATGTATCCTATTTATGCCTATGGCACCGAGGAGCAACGCAAAAAATATTTACCCAAACTGGCAAGCGGCGAGTGGCTTGGTTGCTTTGGCCTTACTGAACCCGATCACGGCAGCAACCCAAGCGGCATGTTGACCAACTATAAAGATGCCGGAGACCATGTGATATTGAACGGTGCTAAAATGTGGATCAGTAATGCACCTTTTAGTCAGGTGGCAGTGGTGTGGGCAAAGGATGAAAATGGCGACATCAGGGGATTGATAGTGGAGCGTGGCATGGAAGGGTTTACCACACCGACCACACACGACAAATGGAGCCTGCGGGCCAGTGCAACCGGTGAATTAGTGTTTGACAATGTGAAGGTGCCAAAAGAAAATATTTTTCCCAACGTAAAAGGTCTGAAAGGGCCGCTTGGCTGCCTGAGCAAAGCACGTTATGGCATTGCCTGGGGCGCATTGGGTGCGGCGATGGATTGCTACGACACGGCACTCAGATACAGCAAAGAACGCATTCAGTTTGGTAGACCAATTGGAGGGTTTCAGTTGCAACAAAAGAAGCTGGCTGAGATGATAACAGAAATAACCAAAGCTCAACTGCTGGTGTGGAGGCTGGGTGTGCTGATGAACGAAGGCCGTGCAACTCCGGCGCAAATCAGTATGGCAAAACGAAACAGTTGCGAAATAGCGACGAATATAACCCGTGATGCCCGCCAAATGCTGGGTGGCATGGGCATTACCGGAGAGTACAGCATCATGCGCCACATGATGAACCTGGAAAGTGTGATCACCTACGAGGGCACCCACGATGTGCACCTGCTGATAACAGGGATGGATGTAACAGGGTTGAATGCTTTTAAGTAACTATGAGCTATGAATTATGTAGCACTACCTTGTTTTTGTGAGATATTTAGCCTTAAAAAAATTTAATCGGATTGTTTTTATTGCTTGAAAATGAATAGGATAGGATAGGAGTAACGGTTTTTGAAAGTGCTTGTTTCTGCAGAAATGTTAATTTATTTTCTTGTTGGCAGGATGTTTGTTTTGTGGGGTCGTCTCATTTGAAGAAATTACAAAACCAAACCCTGAACAATGAATAAACTTTTACAAACTCGCCAAGCTATCGGACGAAAGACACACAAAAAAACTATTACAAAAGAGAAATTATTAGGTCAGCCGAAGATATTTTTGATAGGCATGCCTGGATCCGGAAAGACTTACTGGACCGATGTGTTGAGGAAAAAAATAAAACTGCCTTCTTATGATTTAGACAGCTTGCTCGAAGGAATGGAAGAAAGAACTGTGAATGAAATTTTTGCAGAAGAAGGCGAAGACTATTTCAGAAAAGGCGAAGAAAAGATGCTTCGTTTGTTTTCGGAAATGACACAATACATTGTGTCAACCGGTGGAGGAACACCCTGCTATGGCAACAACATGGAGTGGATGAACAAAACCGGTACTACAATCTGGTTAGATGAACCTGTGGAAGTGTTGAAAAAAAGGATACTCGAAGACCCCAAAGTCAGACCATTAGTCAACAATAAAAAGGAAGACAAAGTGCTGGCTTATTTACAACAAAAATTAAATGAGCGGAGCCGCTATTATCAATTGGCTGCATTCAGACTCAGCGGCTCACAATTGACAGAAGAAAAACTAATAGAAATCATACGACAACATGCATAAAGGTTTTCTACAAATATCAGCCATCGCCGGAGCCTTGGCAGTGGCGATGGGTGCTTTCGGGGCTCATGCTTTAAAAAAACTTGTAAACGAAGCTGTTGTCACTATATTTGAAACAGGTGTCCGCTACCAGTTTTATCATGTGTTTGCCCTGGCTCTGGCCGGCCTTTTATACGGCGATTTTTCTAACAAATGGATCTTGTGGTCTGGCAATTTATTCATTGCCGGTATGGTCCTTTTCAGTGGGTCTCTTTACATGCTCACTTACGTTAAAGCCGCCGAAAAAAGCGGGATGAACTGGATAGGAATCATTACCCCTTTAGGCGGCCTGGCTTTCATTGCCGGATGGATTTGTATGTTGATCGGGGTATTGAAAACAGGATAAAAAAGGAGATAATTTCAACTAATTTTTAAGAATCGGGTGGAGTTTTATTAGCTTGATAATCTTAGTATCATTTATACCTGAAGCCTGTATTTTTTAGTTGAGAGGAATGCCAAACCATGTATATTTTCTAAACATTGATTTCCTGCCCAATTTCGCTTTACTGAAATATTCTTTCAGCCAATCTTTTTGTTCTTTTAAATGCAGTACAGCATCATTAATGGATTGTTTCAGTTTTGGCATGAGAGGTGATAAATTATTGCCTGGATTTTTGATTAAATCTAAATGAACTGTTGCATTCGTAAACTTGCTCTCGACGGAGTCAAGCATTTGTTGAATTTCCGTGTCGCTCTTTTTAGGATTAAGCTCTTTATTTCTGTAGTCTATAAATTTGTTCAGGCTGCCGACACCGTCATTATAATCATCGACAGCACTGTTATAAAAGCCTACTTTTTCCTTTTCTTCGACATTTGAATTTTCGATTTTAATGTTTTCAATTTTCAATTTTACATGTTGCAGCCTGTCAAAAAGCATGGAATTTTTTAAGCCATTCTTCTCAATTCTGTTGGCTGTATTGATCAATTGCTCTAATTCAGTTTGCTTCTCAAAATCTTTGATGCTATCTGCATAATTGAAAAACGGTTTTGCTTTGTTGGGTTGAATTTTCCCTTCATAAAATTCCTGGTTGGTGACCGGGTAATTGAGAAACTGCCATAAATAGTCAAACGGCATGTGAGATTTTATCAGTTTGGCTGGCTGCACTTTAAAATAATCATTGTTGATTTTCCTGAAAAATTTTGCATTACTGATATAGCCTGAACCCCATGTAGGATCAAACAAAAACCAGGATTGGTCAATCAATGCAGCGCACCACGCATGGGGAATGTAATCTGTAAAACCACTCTGCAAGGTATAGCCTTCCACAACGTAAGATTGTATGCCCGCTTTCAAACAAACATCGTTGAAAACTGCTGCATAGTTTTCGCAAATTCCTTTTCTTGTTCTTAGTGCTTTAGAAATTTTCTCTTCTTTCTTTTCATAAAAATTAATTGCGTAAATATTTTCAATATCGTATTGAATATTGGTGGCTTCCCAGATAAAAATGGCTCTGACCTTATCAATGTCTTTACTAAAATTGGCTTTGATGTAGCCGGCAAGCTTATCCGTTGTACTGGTTAGAGAATCGGGAATGGCCAATGCTTTTTTATCAATCGCGGCATATTCATTGACAATAACTACAGATTTTTTTTGGGCGTGTAATGAATGAGAAACGAAAAGGATTATTGCTATTAACCTGATTATTTTCATGGTATGATTTTCTTGAAAGGATGCAAATATCTGTCTCCTGATTAACCGATATATTTACAAGGCAACATTAATCATTTTTCCTGCATTATGCAATTCACCAGAACCCCCGGATACAAAATTATTACCCAGTGGCTGGCAGCAAAAGACCGAAAGCCATTTCAATTTCAAAAGGAGGCCTGGGAGCAGATTCATTTGGGCAATAGCGGATTGGTGAATGCACCTACTGGTTTCGGTAAAACGTTTTCTGTGTTCCTGGGGGCTGTTATCAACTTCATTAATGAGCATCCGAAGGATTATAAAACCCACAAGAAAAACGGGCTTCAATTGTTGTGGATTACGCCACTCAGGGCTTTGGGAAAGGACATTACCCGTGCCATGAACGAGGTGGTTGCCGAACTTGGCCTTAGCT
This sequence comes from Segetibacter sp., assembly GCA_043733905.1. GTDB lineage: Bacteria > Bacteroidota > Bacteroidia > Chitinophagales > Chitinophagaceae > Segetibacter. The sequence continues at coordinate 6,350 of JAYTGA010000075.1, read as the reverse complement.
GGCAAGTCGCCATCCGCAACGGCGACACCGACACTAACGAACGGCAGCGGCAAAAGCGCAACATGCCGGAGGTATTGGTCATTACCCCCGAAAGCCTTCATCTTTTGCTGGCGCAAAAAGGTTATCCTGATACATTTGCTTTGCTCAAAATAATAGCTGTGGACGAATGGCACGAACTGCTTGGCAGCAAGCGGGGAGTGCAGGTGGAGTTGGCGATTAGCAGGCTGGTGGGGTTGAAGACAGAGTATCAAGATGTTAGTATTAAGTATCAAGACAAGAACCAACAAGAAACAACAACACAACAAATAACCCCAAACTCCAAACCCCAAACAGCCAAAGAGCAAGAAACTGACAAAACGAGAAACAAGAAACGAGATACGGAAACAACAACACAACAAACAACCCCAAACTCCAAACCCCAAAAAAATAAAGTCGCAAACGAGAAACGAGAAACGAGAAACGAACTAATGCTTTGGGGCATCAGCGCAACCATCGGCAACCTTGAACAGGCGAGGGATGTATTGCTTGCGCCTCTTTCTTTTACCAAAAATGAAGATACTCATTACACTGGCTACACATTTGCCGGAGGCGAAATAATTACTGCGAACCTACGCAAAGATGTAATTATAGAATCAGTTTTGCCCGATGAAATTGAGAAGTTCCCGTGGGCGGGGCACCTGGGACTGAACCTGGCGCAGAAGGCGGTTGACATCATCCGTGCGCACACTACTACGCTCATGTTCATTAACACAAGAGGCATGAGTGAGCGCTGGTACCAGGCGTTGCTGACCTTGGCTCCGGACTTTGCCGGTGCTATTGCTCTGCACCATGGAAGCATTGAACAGGAGCTCAGGCTTTGGGTGGAAGAAGCACTGCACACCACTAAACTGAAAGCTGTTGTTTGCACCGCCAGTCTTGACCTTGGGGTTGATTTTCGCCCTGTTGAAAACGTGATACAAGTGGGCAGCCCCAAAGGTGTCGCCCGTTTTCTGCAACGTGCAGGCCGTAGCGGACACCAGCCGGGTGAGGTCAGCAAAATCCACTTTCTGCCTACACATTCACTGGAACTGGTAGAGGCCGCTGCACTGAAAGAGGCGATGAACGAAAACCTGATTGAGAGTCGCGAACCGCGGTTGTTGTGCTTTGATGTACTGATTCAATACCTCTGCACCCTTGCCATCAGCGAGGGATTTGTTCCCGACACCATTTTTCACGAAGTGAAGAAAACATACTGCTACGCAGAAATGACCCGCAGCGAGTTTGACCAGGTGTTGCAGAGTATTGTGGGCGGAGGAATAGCCCTGCAGCAATACGATGAATACAAGAAAGTGGAAGTGGGAGAGGACGGCATATACCGCATGAAGAACCGGCGGCTTGCCATGCGCCACCGGATGCACATTGGGACCATTGTCAGCGATCCGATGCTGAAAGTCAAATTTATCTCTGGTGGCTACATTGGCGTGATAGAAGAATTCTTCATCAGCAGGCTGGAACCGGGCACTGTCTTCACTTTGGCAGGCCGCAACCTAGAACTGGTGATGATAAAAGACCTCACAGTCCTGGTGCGAAAATCAAACGCGACCAAAACCATTATACCCAGTTGGGAAGGAGGGAGGATGCCGCTTTCGAGCAACCTGGGCATGATGCTTCGGCGCAAGTTCAACGAGGCTTTTGACAATCCTAAAGACATGGAACTGATTGCGCTGAAGCCCTTGTTTGAAACACAAAAGGAACTGTCGCACATTCCCAAAGCCGATGAGTTTTTGATAGAACAGATAGAAACCAAAGACGGTTTTCACCTGTTTGTTTACCCGTTTGAAGGGCGGCTGGTGCATGAGGCCATGGCGGCCATATTGTCTTATCGTATCAGCCAGATTATGCCCATCACGTTTTCATTTGCCATGAATGATTATGGGTTTGAACTGTTGAGCGACCAACCCATTCCCGTGGATCACAGCAATGTGTATGAATTGTTTTCGACCGACAACCTTTTTGCAGACATACAACGAAGTGTGAACTCTACCGAAATGGCGAGGCGAAAGTTCAGGGACATTGCGGTGATTGGCGGCCTCATTTTCCAGGGCTATCCCGGCGAACACAAGAAGGCACGGCACCTGCAATCGTCTGCCTCCCTGTTGTTCAATGTCTTTACCGAATACGACAAAGACAACCTGCTGGTGCGGCAGGCATACAGCGAAGTGATGGAGCAGCAAATGGAAGAACTCCGTCTCAGAACCATGCTGGAAAGGGTTCAGCGGTCAAAGATTGTACTCACCTTTCCAAAACACCTTACCCCGTTTTGTTTCCCCATAAAAGTGGACAGTATGCGTGAAAACATGACTTCTGAAAAACTGGAAGATAGGATCAGGAAGATGCAGGCGCAGTTGGAGAGGTAGTATTTAGTAGTAAATATTTAGTATTAAGACAAGAAACTCAATTTTTAATTACTTTCGACAATCAAAATTTTACTGTAAGTGATAAAGGAAGTAACGATAGAAAATTTCAAGTCCGTTCAACATCTTAGTCTTTCCTTGAGCAGGTTCAATGTTTTAATTGGGTCAAACGGGTCTGGGAAATCGAATATTTTGGAGGCTATCACTTTTGCCGGTGCTGCTTCGGCTGATAAATTGGACAATGAATTTTTGGCTTCAAGGGGGATAAGACCTACATCGGCAAAACTTACTAAAAGTGCTTTTAGTAGAGGTATTCTTAATAATCCAATTTGCTTCTCTTTTGTTGAAACAAATCATTCTTTTACTCTGACAATAGAAGAAAAAGAAGGGCCATTTGCTATTTGGCATATTTCCGAAAAAGGTGAAATAGAAAATGGTTTAAATGCTTATATTGAATCTTTTCCAAACGAAATTGAAAATCAAGAATCAGTAGAAAAAAAAAGTATTAGCAAGCAAAATCTTTTAAACCCTTCGTTTACTCATCATCTTATAAAAGAAGCTTTTAAAGACCAATATTTTAATGAGCAATTAGCCAACTTTCTCATTTACAGCCCTGAAATCAGCTCACTTCGTAAGTTTGACGAAGAAAGCCAGATAAAACCTTTGGGCATAAAAGGGGAAGGCATTTTTAATGTCTTGCAGATTTTTAATGAAAGTTATCCTAAAGAAACATTAGAAGAACTAAAGCACTACCTGCACATTATAGAATGGTTCAAAGATTTTGAGGCGGTAGGAGATAGTATCACAGGCAGAAAAAGTTTGGTGGTCAAAGACCGCTACATGCCTGATGTGAATCTGAATCAGTACAATGTGAACTAAGGCTTTTTGTTCTTGCTGTTTTACATTTCATTGTTCATCAGCAAAGAAACACCTACCTTTTTTGCAATAGACAACATTGAAGCATCTTTTCATCCACGACTTTGCGAAGCATTGATTAGAAACCTGGTTGAACTTTCAAAAAAACACAATAAACAAGTTATTCTCTCTACTCACAATCCTTTCGTGCTGGACGGTTTAGATTTGAATGATGATGAGCAAACTTTGTTTGTAGTAAGAAGAAATGCAGACGGCGAAACAATAGCCGACCCAATAAAAACACCACCAATAGGGGTCAAACTTTCTGAAGCATGGGAAAGGGGATACATAGGTGGACAACCAGAAACCATTGAATAATGAGATTTGCAATAGCCGGAGAAGGGCGAACCGATTTTATTGTTTTACAGAACCTGTTGATTGGCTTCTTTAATGACAAAAACTTGTCCGTTACAAGGTTGCTTCCCAAAGACAAAGAACCTGTTGGTTGGGGTAATGTTTTAAAATATTTGTCAACCGAAGAGTTTCGATTTGGTACGCTAAACAATGACTTCGTTGTAGTTCAAATTGACACAGACAAATGTGAAGAATGGAACGTTGGTTTGAAAAATATTGGAGATAATATTTCCTTGGTAGAATCATTCATAAATGCAGTGATTGATGTGCTGAAAGCGAAAATTGGAACAGACTTTTATCAGTCCAACGAAAGCAAAATTTTGTTTGCCATCACTGTTCAAGATATGGAGTGTTGGCTGCTGCCATTCAACATTGATTTGCCTGCCAAACAAACAAAAATCGTTGGTTGTTACAAAACCTTGGAATCAGTTGCAACAAAACAGGGGTTTTCCCTGAACCAAAAAAATTATGAAGATGGTAAGAATTATGAAACCCTTGCCACAGAAATGAAGAAGAATAAAATTTTGATGGAAAAATATTCCCTTAATCCAATTGGTGGCTTTCCCGGGATCTACACAGAAAGACTCCTAACTGCTATATCTAACATATGAAATCAAACATCTTGCATCCACTACTAAAATATGAGCGGCAAAAGAGATTTCGCCAATGCAGATGTCATCACCAGTAAGTGTTATTTATTTTTTACAAACTATATCTATACGAAAGTTCAAAAGCCCTTCGCAGATAATCTCCTTCAGGGGAACTTGCCACGTTCATTTCATAATACAAAGCCAGCCGGTTATTGCCTATTTGAAAACAGGCTTCTGGCACCAGGGCATCATAGGCACGATAGCCGATGCCAAAGGAAAATGTGTTGCTTGTGCTGTCATCCAGGTGGCGAATAAACCGCACACCTAAGAATTGTTCGCTACTTCCACTCTGCCAAGAAGCATTGCCATAGCCGCAAATGTCTGTTAAGGGACTAATATTGGCGAGGTAGCCAACCTGTATTCCATTTGTAGAAGGCAAACGGGTTGCCCTGCTCCACTCCGTATATGGGTGATTGAAATGCCTGATAGAAGCTCCAACATACCATTGTTTTTCCTCCCCGGTATGAAACAGGGTAGCACCAACACCCGCGGTCATGTAGCCAAAATTGAGTCCTGTTAGGTTCGGATCCATGGTCATGGCCCAGTTTAAAGCTCCGTTTTTATCAAACTTATCAGGAAAATAAGAAGAGCTTCCGTTACCAACCCGGTTAAAGGAATAGTTACCCTGAATGCCCATAGCAAAATATGTATTATCATCATTGAGCGGCATAGCATAGGACAATGCCATCATAGCCGTAGAGGCCATCATAAACCCATTACCTGAGTTGTCGGTACTAATGCCTGCAGCCAGATTCATAAAAGGGATATTATCAAAATCATCCGCTTCATTACTAACCAGCGGAAGTTCAATAGTAAGTATTTTACTTGTGTAAGAAATAATATTGCGGTAGTTAACACTGCGTACACTTACATGAGCCAATGGTATCTTATTTACTTTTAAAGCAGGATTGTACCAGATATTCATATCTTGTACACCCGCAAAATGAGGACATTGTCCTGTTGCAAAAGCTGCCCACAGTAACATTCCGGTAAAAATTGAAAACTGAGGAGGTCGTTTTTGCATAATTAATGACTTGCACTGATAAAAATCGTTAGTATTTAAAACGTTTTTTGTAAAGCTATAGTCAGTAATTATGAATTTTTAAAGTGGTTTAATAGAAAATGTATCAAAAGAATTAGCCTAAAAGCAATAGGCAATTTCGTAAAATAAATAATAGACTTAAGCCTATCTATAAACGCTGCCCGGATTGTTTTTAAATCCTTTGTTTGCATAAATGTTGTTGCTGGTTTATGCTTTTTATAAGTGAAACTTTTTTTCCTGCTGATATTGCAAATTGCAAACTGATGACCTTATTTCCATTAACAACCGCAAATGCAAAAAAGACAACCTGCTGGTGCGGCAGGCATATAGCAAAGTGATGGAGCAGCAGATGGAAGAACTCCGCCTCAGAACCATGCTGGAAAGGGTTCAGCGGTCAAAGATTGTCCTCACATTTTCAAAACAACTCACCCCGTTTTGTTTCCCTATAAAAGTGGACAGCATCCGTGAAAACATGACTTCTGAAAAGCTGGAGGACAGGATTAGGAAGATGCAGGCGCAGTTGGAGAGGGGGGTAGTATTTAGTAGTAAGTATTTAGTATTAAGACAGGAAATAGGTAGGTTTTAATTCGTTTTCTTCTTTTGTTAATAATTTAGTGGTGGGGTAATGCAACGCTGTTGGCTACGTACCTTGTTCTATTACAATAGTAAAGGTGGCATACTAATTATTTTGTAGTCTAAACGTTAGCCAAACCAAGTATTTGCATAAGTTTGCGGCTTAACACCAAAGCTGAATTGTAAGCATAAAGCTGATTCAAATCCTTATACCTTATTTGTCTAAATGTCATTATGAAAAGAGATAGAAAGTAGTCATTCTCTGATTTGATATATGGTTGTTGAATGGCATTATTACGAATGTTTTTTATTAATTCCAAAAGGTCTAGTGTCATGTCAATTGTATAATGTCTGTTAATCATTGTATCTTAGCTTTCCAAAAAGAGCTATGATACATTATAAGGTTACGCTTACTCATGAAGA
>JAYTGA010000074.1:0-2379 GCA_043733905.1 Segetibacter sp. | reverse complement strand
TTCTTTATCCGCTGAATGAGAAGAGCCGTGTGAGGTGAGAGTCTCAAGCACGGTTCTGTGAGAGGCTTGGGCTGAAATGCCCTTGCCTACTCGACTGTTGCAAAAAGAAGCACGATTAGCAACGCCGTGGCAGGGTGTTATCACCTGCCACAGACAGCAAAACATAGAAAGCTGTTGATGAAGAATACCAGCAGCGGTAACAACAAACCTTATTACCTACTTTTTTATTTGCCCAATTTCGGAAACGAATACAAGCACATGCTATCAGCAAAACTTATTTTACCAAGACCACGCACAACGGCAGCATTGCGCAGAGCCAGCTTATCCCACTTTAGCGGAATGATGTGCTGTCCCATCAGTTGAATAACGCCTTCTACCAAAATATCCGGCTCAAACACCCTGCTCAACAGCTCATTCCGCCACATCATGGCATCGGTTGTCAGAGGTTTATAATGGGGTAAAATGTCAGCGATAGCAAGTGAAGCGTTCAATTGGTGATGGCTTAGGAAGATGTGGTTGTCTTTTATGCACTTCACTTTCCCAATAAAAGCCATTCCCTTTTTCAGCCTTTTCAGGGGTATAGTTGGCTGCTCCCAAAAACGCGTCTTCATGGTTTCCACCAGCGACAAAGAAACTTTACCATCCGGCGTCATGTGGCTCACATAAGCAGGTTGCACCGTATCAACTAGACTTTCCGGCGGCATGCTCATATATGGGAGGCCGCACAGATTGTTATGGATCAGGCAGCTAATAAAACCATACTTAGCAAAGTAGCCAAATGGTGCCTGATTGTAAATATGCACTTCAACTGCTTCGTTGTTTTGTTGGCAGTTTTTTAATTTTTCTAAAGTCCGCTCGGTCGGTGTTTGTCGCCCGGGCATGTGTATCACAGATGCCTGGCTATTGAGGGCGGCAGGCGTATCTTTTGTAGAAACCCGGTAAAGCGAAGAGGTATAGTTATCCTCCTTTGCAGGTGGCACTTCCGCCCAATTTCGCATGGCTTCGTAGGTGTTGTTTGCGTGTTTCATAATCGCGTAACGAAACCGCACAGCAATTATTGTATCGCAGTTTCATAGCTGCGGAGTTTTTTTATTGTAGGATACTATTCTCTGCTAGGCAGAATAATCCTCGTAATCTGACATACAAATGGTCGGGAAACGAAACCCACGTGGACAAACAATTTTTGTGAAGAATACTGGCCAGGTTGAAGGCTGGTCTGATTTAAAATTTAAGTGTGCTTCGCAAACACTAAAACTAGTAGGGGCTAAAGATTGTTCGCGACTAGGATGACATTGCATAAAAACCGTAATGGTTACTTATATTTGACTTATTATTTTTTACTAAAAAACCAAACCCCTAATGGCTTCAAAAGATTTTCATAAAAGCTATTTAAACAAAGAGATTGACCTGGCCGAATGGCGAAGCAACTTTTACAAGCAAATAATCCACGAATTGCAGACCGAAGAGCGCTATGTCAACTATTTCAGTCAGTTTGAGCCGGCATCGGTAAAACAGTTCATTGAGCGATATGCCAACACTAAAATAAACTGGTATGAACATGGCAATTCATTTGCTGAGCATGCCCGTAGGCACAACGAGCATGCCTACGACGAGAGTGTAAAAGCACTAATACTGATACAGAAAAAAAAGCTGTTTAACCTGGCCTGCCAATGGGGATTGGGCGAAATAAAACTGCCTGATATAGAGGTATCTGAGGAACTGTTTATCTGGCAATTCCAGATTTTCGATTGCCCTTACCTGGCTCCCCTAACACAGCAGGACATTGAAGACTACATTACTTTTTTGCACGAAAGTGACCCCGATGAAAACAGGAGCGATACCAATGAAAGTCAGTTGTATAGTATCAATTTTGAAGGCTTTCAGTCAAAAGAAGATTGGCTGGACGATGACCGGTATTGCCCTTGGTTTTTGTGGCACGACGAACACTATGGCAACCTTCGTTTTATTCAGCAACCCATTACACACATAGTTAAAGAGTGGGAATACAGGAGGATTCATCAAAGAGAAGAAAACAAACAAAACAATGTTGACACTACTGTGCAGCCATCATTGCCCCATGCATATTTTTATTACCTGAAAGATGAATTGATAGCGAAGCATGAAGATGCAGCTTTTAGGGAAATGTACCATGCCATGGAGCAATGGAAAGATCAAAACGAATTTGTTGAAGAAATTGAAATGGACATCATCGAGCTTTCTAAAACCAAACAATGGGTGCCGGTGAAGGCACACGATGACTGGCGCAAAGCCATAGCAAGAGCCAATGAACAACACAAACGCACCATGCTGGCCCAGGAACTGGGTTATGTTTTTGAAGAATACCTGGAAATGAAAGAAACAGGCAAAGGCTTTAAAAAA
>JAYTGA010000073.1:0-13251 GCA_043733905.1 Segetibacter sp. | reverse complement strand
TTATTTTTTTATTCGGATCCCTATCGGAGACATAGTATCGTTTACGCGATTCTCAGGGTCTTGTTTTCAATTTTTCGGGCTTTTGATACAGCCTCTTTATAAAGAAAGGCAACTTATTTTATCTTATCTGGCCGCGAATAAGCCCTAATGAATCTTTTGTAGAAGTAACGTTTAAATATTTTGGCACATTACTGTTAATCATTGTGTCGTAGATGAAAGAGTTTCTAAAATTTCCCACAGTTCCGGTTGCCCAGCCTGGTTTATATTTTCCAGGTAGTAAAGCTATTATTGGACCATCCACAGAGGAATCACCATACCTTATTTGAACACTGGTAATATAATCAATAAGTTTAGCAGCACTGTCCTCATATATTTCGTAAGTGATGCTATTATTATCAAAAATTTGCAATTTCATATCTTTTGTAAATGCCGGGCTTGAAACAGTGTGTAGCTCACTGGCAGTAGAGACAGGAAAAGTGAATTCCTTAATGATTATTGGAGAATTTTGTGCATATTCATTTTTTCTGCAAGAAACAAATGCAACTCCGGTTATTAATGCCAGAGAGAAAAATTGTTGTAATTTTAATTTCATATATTAAATTTATAAATTAATTGATCTATTTTTAAGTTTTAAATAATATGGGACAAAGCTAACTTTTAAAAACAAAATTTCAAAATTATGCTCATTTTAATCTGTTAGAAATATCAGAATCAATTTTATCAAATAAATGCTGTGGTTGATAGATACGCCAATTAGGTAAATTCAATAATTCAATATAGTAGTTTAGCTTTTTTTTCTTGAAATCATATTGGGTTTGTTCAGGCATGTTTAAAGCTACAATCCATCCATTATTATCAGTCACATCTTCAAACCATTCTTCATAATAGTCTTTGTCGCCATTGTGAAAATTTAGGACGTTTTCCGCTATTAGAATGTATTTATAAATTCTCTCCTTAAGCATTAAATCTATTACATCTCTTTTTAGCAGCATGATGTCGTTCTCAATTGCATCATTCCACTCTCCTATCAGTTCTATGATCGCTACTCCTTCATTGTAGTCAGCATATAAAACTTTAAGATAAAGAGTTTTACTTCCAAATTCATCCCACTGGGGGTGTATGCAATAATTATAAACTGTTTGTGAATACTCAAATTCACTGTAAATACTGCCGAAAAAAGGGGAATTTTTATCTTCTTCAGCAGTATAAATATGTCGCCAGTTGTAAAAGGGTTCTATGTTGTGCATATTTTAAAGGGCTTTCCTTTTCCTAAATAAAATAGAATTTTCTCAAAAAAGTAAAAGCCGCCCTTATCAAGAGCGGCTTTTATAAAAAATAAAAAAAATGAAACTTACTGTACCACAATCTTATCGTTATAAACAACTTTGTTGTCCTCACCTGTTAATTTAACAAGGTAAACACCTGCGCCGCTGCTGCGTGGAATAGCAATCTTCTCCAGTTGGCCATTGAAACCAATATTCAATGAGCGAACTAAAATAGCCCTGCCAGAAGCATCGGTCAACACAAGGTTGTATTTACCGGATGGGATTTTATCAAACTGAACATTAAACTCTTTGTTAGGAACAGGGTTGGGATAAATGGACACCTGGCCATTGCCACGAACTTCTGCTTTGGCTTCAGTTTTAGCTGTTTTGCTTTGATACAAAAGGTTGCTGCTGGCAAGGTCAGAACAGTTGAAAAGAGTTTCCTCTTTTTTGTTGATTGCAGTCGCCTCAAGTGTTGACATGTTGACACGGTAGTAATTGGTGGTAACAGTTGCACTGCTTACCAAAACATCACCATTGTTATCAACCACCATACCATTGCTGGTAAATTCGGCTGGTAATCCTTTGATCTGGCCAACGTAGTCAGTCACCCTTGTTTGAGGATTGATTTTGTAAAGATGATTGCGGTATGTAACCAAGTAAAGATTACCATAAGCATCACCAATCAAATCTCCACCCCAGCTACTGCACTGGCTGTGTACACTCATTGTTCCGTTTTTCTTACCATCAATCAATTCACCAAGATTAGTGATTGTTGGCTTTTGATCTGTAGTAAAACGGATCATGCTTTTACCATCGTTAGTAATAGCATATCCATTGCCATCGGCTGCAAATGCCATACGGGTAATGACATTGCCTTCTTCAAATTTGCTACCCGTGTTGAACTTTGCATTGTTGTCAACAACAACTGTCAAAGCACTTGCATTGAAGTCAAAATACATCAACTCGTTGCCACGCATGTTGGTAAAATAAAGGCGGTTGTGAAGACCATCGAAAGCTGCTGCTGCAACCCCGTTGGTTGTGGCCGGTGTTTGCGAAATATTTGCTCTTAACTCAGTGCCAGCAACGGCCTTGTAGTTAATCGTTTTATTTGCCAGAGGACTGTAAATCGTTTTTGTAATTTCTCCTGTTGACAAATCAACTTCACGAATTACGTTCCAATTAAAGTTTCCTTTTGTTTCTCCGGTTACTGCAAAAGCTCTGTTCGCTTGCCCATAAGATTGGGAAGAAAGAAGAAGAGCAGAGATGACCACTAAGGGTAAAAATTTTTTCTTCATAGTTTGTCTTTTTTATTGTTTGCTGTTTTTATTTTTTACTTGGTTTTTTCAATAATCACTATTGACAGTTTAAAGGTAAGGATATAATTATTACAAATCATTTCGCTGAAAAATTTTCTAATGATTTTTTAACGCTGCCATGAGAAAGCAACAATTTTCTTGCCTCGTCATATTCACTTATTCCCAATTTATCCATCAACATTTTTACTCCGCGGTCAATTAATTTACTGTTCAATAACTGCATATTTACCATTTTATTGTCCTCTACCCTACCCAATTTTATCATGGCAGTTGTTGAAATCATATTAAGTACCATTTTTTGAGCCGTTCCAGCTTTCATTCTGGTACTGCCGGTCACAAACTCAGGACCTGTTATGACTTCTATGGGAAAATGAACAATGGCGGCCAGTTCACTATCAGAGTTGCAAACAATGCACCCAGTACTGATGGAATGCAGGCGGCTTTTCTGCAAAGCCGCTGTCACATAAGGTGTGCTGCCACTAGCCGAAAGACCAATCACAAAATCTTTGTTGCAGATGCCTTGCTGTTGCAAATCTTTGAAGCCCTGTTCTGTATTGTCTTCGGCAAATTCCACTGCTTTCTTAATGGCTTTTTCGCCTCCTGCAATGATGGCTGTGACAAGGTTGCCTGCTACACCAAACGTGGGCGGGCACTCACTTGCATCCACTATCGCCATCCGTCCACTGGTGCCTGCGCCTATGTAAAAAAACCTGCCGCCGCTCTGCATTTTTTCCGCCAAAGCATTTACCAACTGTTCGATTTGTGGTAATGCTTTTTCAACGGCAATAGCCACCGTTTTGTCTTCCGAATTGATGTTACTGAGAATTTCTTTGACAGGCATTTGTTCAAGATGCCTGTATGGCGAGGGTTGTTCTGTTATTTTTAAATGTGGTTGCATGAGAAATATTGATGAACACACAACGTTGAATACATTATTATTAGTCTGTTTGATGAACAGGATTAACATTTAGGAACAACGCAGATTGAATTGCAAATTTAGCCCGTATCATCTCCAGTTTAAACATAAAATGCCTTTTCTACAATTTCTGCCTGTTTCCCGACATAATGTGGCAAGAATTTGCAAGAGTATAATGTAGCTATCTCTTATCCTTTCATTTTTTTATGAAAGATAGGAATTGCTTTTTGCTAAATTTTTTAATCACTTGTGCTATCACGAAATGCTATTCAAGTTTTTCCACCTTTTGTTAACTAAACGCCATTGCATTAGAACCTATGTTTTCTGAAAAAGGTTTCACTTTTTTATAATACCAGATGTAGGATAAAATTCCTAAACTAATTGGCAATATCATAAAAGCATAATTGGGAACAGGTGCACCAATTGCCATGATGGAATAAGTTGCACCAATCAAGTCAATCATTAAACCTGCGTAAGCCCATTCTTTTATTTGTGGAAAGCCAGGAATTAGTATAGCAATTACACCAAGCCACTTTGCAATGCCAATGAACGGAATTATGTAAAGCGGATAACCCAAGTCTGTGTGCATTCCTTTGATTGCAACTTCGGAGCTAAATACATCAGGTATGGCAGAGCCAAACATCATAAACGCAAACAGTCCTGTAAATGTCCAGTAAAGAATTTTTGTCTTTTTCCCCGCCTTGCGGGATTTCTCTTCGTTCAACATTTTTGATTTTTTTTAAATGTTAGAATTTTTAGTGAAATTAAGTAACCAATGATTTCCAAATTTATCAGTAAGGTCGCCAAACATGGCTCCCCAAAATGTGTCTTCAATTGGATGGTCTGCATTACCGTCTGTTGAAAGTTTTGCGTAGCAGTTTTTTATTTCTTCTTCGCTGCTGCAATTGAGTGAAAGCGAAACTGTGTTTCCTTTTACTAAACTTTTTTCACTAACCATATCAGAACCCATTAATAATAAAGCACCTTTTGTAAGTGTTGAATGAAGGATAGAATCTTTCATTTGCTTCGGCATTTTTTCAGACAATGGTGATTCCCCAACTGTTTGAAAATTGAGTTCACCGCCAAGACATTCTTTGTAAAATGTCATGGCTTCACGGCAGTTGCCACTGAATGTGAGGTATGAATTTATTTGCATTTTATGTTTTTCTTCGGTTATAGTTGTCCTTTATAATTTGGGTCAAAGTCAACCATCCATTCAATTCCATATTTGTCTCTAAACATTCCAAAATATGAACCCCAAGGACTGTCGGCAATTGGCATTTCTATTTGTCCACCTTCCGAAAGTCCGTTAAATAATTTGTCTGCTTCTTCTTTGCTTTCTGCACTAATTGATATTTTAGACCTGTTTTCATTCTCATTTGTTTTGCCCATAAACTCAGGTACGTCATTGGCCATTAAAATATTTTTACCTATAGGCAAAGCAATGTGAATTATTTTATTTGCTTCATTTTCTGCTATTGGATATTCAGGGCTTGACAGATCTTTGAAACGCATAATCTTGGCGAACTCTCCGCCAAATACTGATTTGTAAAATGTAAATGCTTCTTCGGCATTGCCGTTGAAGTTAATGTGAGGATTGATAAGTGCCATAATTTTTATTTTTTTAAGCGTTAATTATTTTTTGATTGTTATGGATTTGTTTTTTATTTTACTACTGAGGACACTAAATAAGAAGTTATCGTTTTTATTTTTCCTTCTTCAAAACGAAACACATCGCAATACTCAACCGCTGCTGCTTTGCCTTGTTCATTGGTGAAATTGCAGTTACCTTCAATTGCTACATAATTATTTTCTGCAATCACATTAATATTGTTTAGAGTGGATGAATCCATTTCAGTTATCATCTTGGTGCAAAAAGCGATTGTATTTTCCTTTCCCGAAATAATTTTATCACCAATTATTTTCCATTCAATATCATCGGCAAAATGATTGTAAGTAGCAGGGAAATTTCCTTTTGAAAATTCCTCGCTGATTTTTTTAATTTCTATTGTCATCTTAGTTTGATTTACTTGTTTGTGAAATTGAACATCCAACGAATTCCAAATTTGTCCAAGCAACAACCCCAATAAGCACCCCAAAACATATCCTGCATTGGTGCAATGTCAGAGGCGCCTTCTGAAAGTGCTTTAAACAATTTATCTGTTTCTTCTCTTGAATCAGGTTCGAGATTGATGGTAATGTTGTTACCTATTTCTAGTTTGTGTCCCATGCTTTCAAGCATATCTGTTCCCATTATTTGTGTGCCACCTAAAATGGGTAAACACACATGCATCACCTTACCTTTTTCATTTTCGGGCAGAGGAGGCATTCCTTCGTGTGCAGGAATATCTTTGTTATACATAATGGGTGCTACAAATTCTGTATTAAATACTGATTTGTAGAAATTGAAGGCTGCTTCGGTTTCGCCTTGAAAGTTGAGGTAAATTGAAACTTTTGACATGATGTTTGATTTTTTGTTTGTGAATAATTTGTTTGAATTAACGATACAAAGATGCGGTGGTAAAATGAAACTGGTGATGTGCAATAATGACAACATAAGGGTGTTTTGCGACAAAATGTTTTATTACATTTGCCTCGTAAAATAATTACTTAATACAATGTTGAACGAAGTAAAATCCCGAAAAGCGGGAATAAATGTAAGCATTTTAGTTCCTGAATCATCCGTAATGCAAGCCATAGCCGACCCGCAATATTTGTTTTCTGCCGTTAATCAGTTTTTGGCAGTGTCAGGTAAAAAACCTTTGTTCAATGTTCAGTTGGTTGGTGCAAAGAAAGAAGTAAAACTGAATGACGGGAAGTTTTCTGTTCATACCGACAAGCAATTGAAAGATGTAAATAAAACTGATTTGGTTTTTATTCCTGCTTTGTTTGGTGATATGAAAACTGCCATTGCAAAAAATAAAACATTACTTCCGTGGATTAATGAACAATATGCAAACGGTGCAGAAGTAGCTTCGCTTTGTGTGGGTGCTTTCTTGCTTGCTTCAACGGGTTTACTTGATGGAAAAAAATGTTCAACACATTGGGGATTTCAAAATGAGTTTAGAGAAATGTTTCCCGAAGTGGAATTTGTGGAAGGAAGTGTAATCACCGAAGAACATCGCCTTTATTCAAGTGGGGGTGCAAACTCATACTGGAATTTGCTTTTGCATTTGGTTGAAAAATATACCGACAGGCAAACAGCAATACTTGCTTCAAAATATTTTGCTATTGATATTGACAGAGAAAGCCAAACAACATTCGCCATGTTCAAAGGGCAAAAAAATCATGTTGATGAAGCAATAAAAAAAGCACAAGAGTTTATTGAAAAAAATTTTCAGGATAAAATTTCTGTTGATGAGTTAGCTGATAAAGTTGCCGTTGGCAGAAGAAGTTTTGAAAGAAGATTTAAACTTGCAACTAACAATACTGTTTTAGAATACATACAGCGAATAAAAATTGAGGCAGCTAAAAAAGAGTTTGAAAACAGTCGCAAGAACATAAACGAGGTAATGTTTGATGTTGGCTACACCGATACAAAAGCATTCCGAAGTGTTTTTAAAAAAATTACCGGACTTACGCCAATTGAGTATCGGAATAAGTATAACAAGCAGTCGGTAGCACATTACGAACAAAATTAATTTTTTTGTCCTTTTTCAGATTATATGACTCCTTATTAGTGTTATTGCAATAATTTTTTGGGCTTCCATCAATTTCTACCAAAATATCAACCTTAGGGACTAATTCACAAAAAACACTGCTATATACCAAACGCGGTCTCTACAATTTCGGCCTGCTCTGCAGCATGAACTTTTGAAAACCCGGTCGCAGTTGATGCACTTGGCTGTCGGCCTATCATACCATAATTCATTCCTTTCAGATTCATTTGCAAAAATGAGGCTGCACCCATGTTCATGGGTTCTTCCTGCACCCAAAACCAGGTAGCTTTGCTGTATTTTTTATACAACTCTTCCAGTTGTTTCAAAGGCAATGGATAAATCTGCTCAACACGAATGACTGCGACATCTTTTCTGTTGTCTTTTTGCTGCCGGTCGGCCAGGTCGAAATATATTTTTCCCGAACAAAACAATACTTTTTTTACCTGTTCGGTCTCTGCAAAAACGTCGTCAATAATTTCTCTGAAACCACCTTGTGTAAACTCAGTTATTTTGCTGTAACTGCCCGGATGACGAAGGTTGGCCTTAGGCGTAAAAACGACCATGGGCTTGCGGAACGGCCATGCAAGTTGCCTGCGCAGGGCATGAAAGAAATTGGCCGAAGTAGTAATGTCTGCTATGATCCAGTTGAGTTCGGCAGACATTTGCAGAAAACGTTCCATCCTGGCGCTGCTGTGTTCAGGGCCCTGGCCTTCGTAGCCATGAGGCAGCAACAAAACAAGTCCACTCATTTGCCGCCATTTGGTTTCGCCGGCGGCCACAAACTGATCTACTATAGCCTGTGCAGTATTGAAAAAATCGCCAAACTGGGCTTCCCACAAAACAAGTGCATTGGGGTTGGCAATTGAATAGCCATATTCAAAACCAAGCACACCAAACTCACTAAGCAGCGAATTATAAATCATGAACTTGCCTTGCGCACCGGGAATGCGACTGAGGCGGTTGTAACTTTTGTCGTTGTTCTCATCTCTTAATACTGCATGACGATGTGAGAATGTTCCCCGCCGCACATCCTGCCCGCTTATGCGCACATCTTTGTCTTCGGTCAGCAATGTTCCGTAAGCCATCAGTTCGCCTGTGGCCCAGTCCACTGCCTGTTCATTTTCAAACAGCTTTATTTTATCCTGCAAAAGTTTTTCCACTTTGCGAAGCGGCTGAAAACCTTCGGGCAATTTCATAAGACTGTCAAACACATTTTTGAACTGCTCTTCGGTAATGGCTGTTAGTGGAGATTTATCAAAATCTTCCTTAGTTGCTTTGCGCATGTTCTGCCACCACAGTTCAGGTTTTTGAGGATTGTAGGGCAGAGGATGTTGCTTAATATCATCAAGCCTTTCCTGCAAATCATTCCAGAATTTTTTCTCCATTTCTTTTGCAAGTTCTGCATCTATAGAGCCGTTGTCCACCAGTTTTTGATTGTAAACTTCCCGGGGATTTGCATGTTTTTCAATAATAGCATAAAGTGTCGGTTGTGTG
This sequence comes from Segetibacter sp., assembly GCA_043733905.1. Classification (GTDB taxonomy): domain Bacteria; phylum Bacteroidota; class Bacteroidia; order Chitinophagales; family Chitinophagaceae; genus Segetibacter. The sequence goes on along the minus strand of JAYTGA010000073.1, from coordinate 4,598 downwards.
TATTTCGGATCATCTCCTTCGTTGTGTCCGTGTCGGCGGTAGCAAACCATGTCAATAAACACATCCTCATTAAACTGCTGGCGGTAGCGGGTGGCTATTTGCACACATTTGACCACAGCTTCGGGGTCATCCCCATTTACATGAAACACGGGAGCCTGCACCATTCCTGCTATTGAGGTGCAGTAGTCGGTTGAACGTGCCTCGTCAAAATCTGTTGTGAAACCAATTTGATTATTAATCACAAAATGAATAGTTCCTCCAATTTTATAGCCATCAAGGCCGCTCATCTGCAACACTTCATACACAATGCCCTGCCCTGCAACTGATGCATCGCCATGAATGAGTACGGGGAGTATTTTATCGTATTCACTTTCGTAAATGATATCTGCCTTGCTTCGGGAAAAGCCAACAACTACAGGGTTTACAGCTTCCAGGTGAGATGGATTGGGACATAATTGAAGGTTTACTTTTTTGCCATCTTTTGTTGTGTGTTCACCACGAAAACCAAGATGATATTTAACATCCCCGCTGCCCATTGTGCTGTCGGGAATAGCCGAACCTTCAAATTCGGAAAAGATTTGCTCATAAGTTTTGCCGAGTGTGTTTGCCAGCACATTTAGCCTTCCCCTGTGAGCCATGCCCAGGACTACTTCCTGCACACCAAGATCCGCTGCGGTGTTAATGATAGCATCTAAAGCGGCAATCGTTGTTTCCCCACCTTCCAGCGAAAATCTTTTTTGCCCTACATATTTTGTATGAAGAAATTTTTCAAAAATGACTCCTTGATTCAGCTTTTCAAGAATATCTTTTTTCTGTTCGCCGGACAAGGGTTTGTGAAATTTAATTTCGACTTCATTAGACAGCCATTCCACTTTTTCCTGATCGTTGAGAGCACCATACTCTACGCCTACAGATGAAGTGTAGCATTTCTGTAAATGCGCAATGATTTCCCGTAAAGGTGCATTTTGCATACCGATGAATTTGCCTGCTTCAAAAGTTTGATCAAGGTCAGCATCGTTCAAACCAAAATTAGAAAGGGCAAGATTTGCCCGGCGGTCTTTCCTTTCCCTGATAGGATTTGTTTTGGCAATCAGATGCCCCTTTTTTCGGTATCCCTGTATGAGTTGATAAACACTCAATTCTTTCTGAACATTGCGGCCAGTCTCTGTTTGCGCTGTGGCAGCTTTACCATTTGCCGCAGGCGAAACCTTACTGACTGCAAAGTCAAAACCTTCAAAAAACTTTCGCATTTCGGGGTCAACGCTTTCGGGATTGGCGGCAAAATCGTTATAGAGGTTTTCTATGTAAGATGGGTGGGAATTGGTGATGTATGAAAAGTCCTTCATTGAAATGAATTTATGATCGAAGCATTTTTTTGAAAGTACAAATATCGGTCATCACAAGGTTACATCGGCATTCAGTTTGAAAGAAAAACTGTCTTTTTTACCATAGAGAAATGAAGAAGAAAAGAGAACACAAACAATACTGGAAACCCATTTTTAAACAGGTTATAAGAGATTGTTTTAAACAAATAGTATGGAATGAGAGAATGAAAAAAATGCATAGCTGAATCCACTCAATAACAGGCTGGAAATTTGAGCAACCTTTTAATTGACAACAAAATCTAGGCTTTAGAAAGCTTCAGGCCATTGTCATTCTTATACATTCAGGTCTTCTGCAGTAAAACTAAGTGGCAGCAACATGCCCGCTTTTTCTATGACATAGACCTTGCCTTCCAATCCGCCGAGGATGAGGCGTATCGGGTGTTTGACTCTTGACTCATACTCCAGCAAACTCTGGCGACACATGCCGCAGGGGCTTATGGGGTGACTGCTATCACCATTCTCGTTGTGGTAGCTGATAGCAAGGGTATCAATCGGCACTTTGGGAAAAAGCGATGCTGCAGATGCAAGCAAAACTCTTTCGGCACAAAGTCCCACCGGGAAACTTGCATTTTCCTGGTTGCTGCCTGCCACTATTTCGCCATTGTGAAGGCGGGCTATCGCTCCCACCTGGAAGTGCGAATAAGGTGCATAGGCATGTTGGGTCACTTCACGGGCCTCGTTCAGGAGCCATGCATCATGCTCGTTCAATTCATCAATAGATTCAAATACCTCAAACGAAAAATTATACTCTTGTTTTTCCATTGTTGTTCATTTTACTGTTGCCTCCGTTCAATTTCGGGGTAACGATCTTTTCTGCCACCCGGCTCATCACATAAGCAAACACGATTGATAATAGACAAAAAATCCCTCCCTGATGACGGGAAGGATTCAATTGCAAAAAGCTAAGTTAGATTATTTAATCGTTTTAAACAAACGGCTCCAGCGTGGGCCTTTTTCCCAGCTAAACCATATCAGCGAAGCCTTTCCTACAATGTTGGTTTCAGGAACAAAGCCCCAGTAACGGCTATCCTGGCTGCGGTGGCGGTTATCGCCCATCATCCAGTAATAGTTCCACTTGCATTTGTAGGTATTAGTTTCCTGTCCGTTAATGAAAAATTTTCCGTCTTTTTCCTCCAGTTTATTTCCCTCATAAGTAGTGATTAACCTTCGGTAAATGTCAATGTTTTGAGCAGAAAGCGTAATTGTACTTCCTTTAGCAGGTACATAGATGGGACCGAAATTATCTGCACTCCATGTGTTGTTGGCAGTGTAAGGAAAAGTCGTTCCCTGCATGGTGTTGTAGGCAAAAGAAATGCTTTTGAAATTGGGTTGTTTCTTTACGACTTCAGCCTCGGCCGGGGTCATGTTAATGACATAGGTATTCGCTTTTCCCTGGAAAGCATACAACTGGTCTTTGGTATCGTTTACATCAATATTCAGCTCTTTCTGAAAGAACTCATCGCTAAAATTCTGGCCGTTTGTTTCTACAAGATATTCTGTCTGCGATGCACCAGGAATGGGCGATGCAACGCTGTTGATATAAACTTTACCATCCCGGATCATGAGAGTGTCGCCACCTTGTGCTATACATCGTTTGATGTAGTTGTCGGTCTTGTCCATCGGGTGAACGTGTATGGGATATTCAGCCATAAGCGCATCCCTGTTTCCTTTGAAAGTTGTGCGCAACACATCGTAGTAAGGAGTCTTGGAGCCAAACTCCGGAAGGTTGATGATAGTGTCGCCAGCAGGAAAATTAAAGACAACTACATCGTTTCTTTTTACTTCCTGAAAACCCGGTAAACGCTTGTAGGGCAACTGTATGAGAGTTGTATAAGAAGGAGTAGTTGTGCTAAAAGGCATGATGTTGTGAACAAAAGGAAACGACAAAGGTGTTTGAGGAATTCGCGGCCCATAGGTCATTTTATTAACAAACAAAAAATCATTGACCAGCAATGTTTTTTCCATACTTTCTGTAGGAATGGTGTAAGCTTCAAACACAAAAGTGCGGATGAGGGTAGCCGCTACGACTGCAAACACTGCTGCATCTACCCACTCTCTGTAAACAGTTTTTCTATATCGCTGAACCACTTCGTGACCCATATATTTTTCATTGTTGCTAAACCCTAAATAGGGAAAGTAAACAAACGGAATGAGCACTGTGGCAGTATGATGCAAAAGATTGAACCTGCCAAAGTGCATGACAAAAATGATGGTAATCCAAATGGTGATGAACTGACCTGCAATGGGAATAAGCTGCAACCAAAACCAAAATTTGCGGATGTTTGTTTTTTCTACAATCAGCCATGTGTTGTAAAAAGGAATCAATGCCTTCCAGGGGGTGATGCCTGCTTTCTTAAACATTCCATACATACCAATGTGCCAACCAAGAATGTAAATTATAAAAAATGTCCAGCCCATAAAATTTTTTTGAAGTGGGGCAAATGTAGCATTATAATCTGCTTACCAAAATTGGTGAGTTCCAAAAAAAACTTTAAAGATGATGAGCGGTCGGAAATAAGTTAAAATGCCTTTATTTCAGGTTTATTTACCCAGCATCATTTTATAATCCACTTTTACTTTGCCTTTGCTAATGTCGTTCAGACGACCCTGTAGCATTTTTTTTCTAAGAGGTTTCAGATAGTCTATAAAAAGCTTGCCTTCAATATGATCATACTCGTGTTGAATAATTCGGCTTGTAATGCCTGTGAATGTTTCTGTGTGAGGAGCAAAATTTTCATCCATGTATTCGAGTGTCACATTTTGCTGCCGCAAAATGTCTTCCCTGATTTTAGGGATGCTGAGGCAGCCTTCGTTGTAAGACCATTCATGGCCCTCAAAGTGTTGGATGTGTGCATTGATGAAGACCTTTTTGGTGCCTGGTTCATCTGCATATTTCCCTTTGTCTTCCTTGTCCTGGTTTTCAAAAATCTGCGAACTGTCTATAACAAACAACCTAATATTTTTGTTAATCTGCGGAGCCGCCAAACCCACGCCATTGCTGGCATACATAGTTTCCCACATGTCGTCAAGCAGCTTGCCCAGGCCGAGATGATCTGGCATAATGTCTTCACTCACTTTTCGTAAAACAGGAGAACCGTAGGCTATAATGGGCAATATCATTCTATCAGGTAATAATAAGGTGAAAGGATAATTTGAAGTCCTTCTAAAAACGGCGAAATTACCTAGAAATGGCACAAACAACAACTAAAACCA
>JAYTGA010000072.1:0-16732 GCA_043733905.1 Segetibacter sp. | reverse complement strand
CAAAAAATCCATTATTTTTCTATAAAAAAATCCTGCTAATCCCTTCAATCCGTGTCATCCGTGTTCCCAAATACCCTTCAAATTGATTCATGCAACAACGTCACTCTTCTTCAAAAAATTTTACCCTCTGCTTTTCCAGATTATTTCAGGCACATGAAGAATGTGACCAATGTAACGGGCAAGCACAAACAGGTAATCGCTGAACCTGTTCAGGTATTTAATAACGAGGGGTTCTACAAAGTCGTTTTCTTTCATGCTCACACAAAGCCTCTCGGCACGGCGGCATACACAGCGGGCTACATGTGCGGTGGACACAGCAACATGACCTCCGGGCAAAATAAAGTTCTTCATTTCCGGCAGCACAAGGTTCATGCTGTCTATTTCATTTTCCAATAGCATTACATCTTCTTCGTGCAGGTCGGGTATTTTCATCAGCGGTTCCTTGTCAGGATCGCAGGCCAGAGATGATCCTATGGTAAACAACCTGTCCTGCACTTCTTTCAATATTGTCTTTGTATGCGCATCTGACAGGTGATCGCTTACAAGGCCAATGTAGGAGTTTAGCTCGTCAACAGTGCCGTAGCAGTCTATCCTGCTATCGCCTTTTGACACTTTGGTGCCGCCAATCAGAGATGTTTTGCCCTGGTCGCCGGTCTTTGTATAGATTTTGAAAGCCATTGTGCTAAGATTATATTTTCCGTAAGGAAAACGAAAAAATGGATAAAAGGTTATGAAAAAAATAATGCTCAATGTTTCTAAAACAAATCAGCATGTGTACCGGTTCTGGTAAGAGTAATTGTTATTAAATCATCATTTTGCAACCATATAAGTAACCAATCTGGCCGGATGTGGCACTCCCAAAAACCCTCATAATTTCCTGTGAGTTTATGCGGTTTGTATTTGGCAGAAAGAAATCCATTTTTCTCAAGATGCCCAAATACGGTGTGCAATAATTCGAGTTTATAATTCCGTTTTTTGCAAAGTTTGTAATCTTTTTCAAACTGGTTAGTAGAAGATAATTTGTACATGTTATTTATTCAAAAAAGAAATTAGGTCTTTGGAATTTTTATGCTTGGTTACTTTTTCTTTTTTGGCACTATTCATTGCCCTTTTTGTTACTGAGTTAGGCTTGGAGAGTATTTCAGCAAATGATAAGGTTTCAATCAATTCTACAAATTTTTTTGCCTGAACTGTGTTTGTGTTTATTCTTATGTAAGTCATCAGTATTTTGATTTTTCAGCTATAGAAACAAAGATAAATAAAATAAGGCTCTGATTATAGTTTTGACTTTTAGTTTTTGACCTACATTTGCAGCATTGCAACATGGGGCTGTACCTGGTTTTGACAGCGTAGATTGTTGCGGGTATAAGCATGCAGTGCGTTGGACCATTAGCACTTTAATCTGAAAGTTCAACAAACAAAAGGCGAAAATACATACGCCATGGCTGCCTAATTCAGAGAATTAGCACCCATTATGGCCGGGCTGGCAGGTTGACCTGTTACCACGCCGCCCCGCTGAATCAAACAAACCAAACAGGTTGCCGCTACGCAAGGCTGTGCGTGTAGTGTAAGACCATACAGCTAAGGGGGTGATTGGTTTGTCCGGTTCCGGCCGCTCCCCGACAAATAATTCCGGAATAAGCATGTAGAAGGCTTGTGGCAGATATGTTTGGACAGCGGTTCGACTCCGCTCAGCTCCACAAAACAATTAGAGGCTATCCGACTTTGGGTAGCCTTTGTTTTTAGAACACCTTAGAACGGATGGCACGGATTGAATGGATGTTCAGGATTTGTTTGAAAGGGTGCTGGATTTTTTGCTTCTAAATAGGGCTGCCTGTTTTTTAAACGTTTAGGCAAACAAGCCATTTAAAGACATTAAAAAAGCTGCCCTTTATTGGACAGCCTTTTAATAATCCTGGGCGTTAATTCTTACATTTTCTCATCCATCTTTTTGTCATCCTTGTCGTTGTCTTCCATCTTTTCTTTGTGATGCTTTTTGTGATGCTTTTTGTGGTTCATGCTGTTACCCATATGGTTATGCATTTGCATCATGCTTCCATCCATGTACATGCAGTCACCGTTTTTCATCATCATTGTCTTTCCGTTCTTCATTTTCACAGCTCCATTGCTCATGACCATTGTTCCGTTGGTCATGGTGGCATCTGCTGTCATGTCCATCGTTTCTCCACCCTTCATCATCATCATTTTTCCGTCCTTCATCATTACACAGTCTTTTTTCATGGGCATTTTATGGTCCATTTTACCATCCATTTTCTTGTTCATTTTGCCGTCCTGGGCAAATACTCCGGCATTGAGTGTAAATGCAATTAATGCAAGCAATACTTTTTTCATAATTTATTAAGTTTTATTTCTTTTACCTATGCAAAATTCATTCCCGGGTGCATTTCACTGTTTTAACTATGGCACTATTGAGGGTGGAGGTGGCAGTGGGGGTAGCGGCACATTGGAAGTGGGCTGCTCGGGCCTTAGCTATTTTGCATTGTATGGCCAGTTAGGTGGTAGTGCAATAGCCACAAACAGCAACGTTCAGATAAAGATAAACAACATCGGCATTGTGGGTGGCACCGCAGGAAAAGCAATATCCGGGGGAAGTGGGAATGTGATCAATAACGCAGGAAGCGGACAAGTGTTTGGGGTGGTGGATTGAGGGGAACTTTTTTTGCTTTTGGGGTTATTATCTTAGGCAAATTGTTTTGTTGATGATAACACCAACAAAGCAAAAGGCAAAAAGCAAATAGCAATTGTTTATATTATGCTGTTTGCAGCAGGTAAAGAACAACGTCAAGCAATGATCACTTGCTTCTTTTGACTAACACCCGCCGGGCAAATTTTTTTTATAAATTGCTTTGCTCAACTAAAAAGAAGAGGGCTCCATACAAAACAAAAACAGCTAAAATGATCTTGCTCAATGTGTTTTGAACTTGTTTCATTTTTCTTTGTTCGTTATTTTCTGTAAGTATAATAATAGGGTGGGGATAATAAAGTATAAACAACAGATTGTCCCGTTTGCTTTTTAAGAGAAAGAATAAACTAATTTTTGCCACACAGCCGGTCAATAATACTAAGGGGAGAACTGTAATAAATTTTTCCATAATTGTGTTGGTGCAAGTTATGGAAATGAAATCATTGTTTTTGTCTGCAAGCCCTATTTAATAAATTCTCAAGAGTGTGTTTTAAAATACTTGTTTATTGGCAGACAGGTTTTTTTAGGGGCAATAATAGCCACTACAAATTTCTCCGTTGCATCCCAATCAATCATCATCGCGTTTTTGCTTGCTTGTTTTTACAAAAGCAGCCCTCGAGGGGGCAGGAGCGGCGGTGCCTTTTATGCCGAGCCAAAGGGCTGTATTAAATGCAAAGTCAGGCACGGCATCTTCTTTACTAAAGTTGAATGACTCACTCATTTTGGCAGCAGCGGTGTTCCTGGGGTTTTTATCGTTCAGGTTTACGTTGGCGGGCAAAGCGGTGTAAGGGGCCATGTCTGGCAGAACTGTGAACATGCGCCACATGGGCGTTGCAGCCGCATCGTATTGGGTCATGGGGGGCAATCCGGCTACGAGTTCTATTGTTCTTAATACCGAACTGGTGGAGTACATGGTGTGGTCAACCTGGTTGCGTTTTACGTAGGGACTAATGACATAAGCCGTGCTGCGGTGTGCATCTACATGGTCGGGACCGCTTTGTGCATCGTCCTCTACAATGAAAACAGCGCTTGATTTCCAGACCGGGCTATGGCTTAGGTAGTCAACAAACTGTCCTACGGCCAAGTCATTGTCTGCCACACAGGCAAAAGGTGTCGGCTTACCCGCTTTCATGCCTTCGGTGTGGTCGTTGCTGAAGCGTATCGTATTTACCTGCGGCAGGGCATTAACGGCAAGCAGTGAATCAAAATCCTTTTTCCATTGAGAAAAGCGGGTGGTGTCTCTTGTGCCCATGTCCCAGCCTGTGTAGCTGGTGCAAGTGTGCCCTTTTAGCGAAGCGATATTTGGCTTGCCGCCCTCTTCTGCAAACTCACCATAGGACCTGTAAGTGACATTGTTTCTTTTACACAAATCCCAAATAAAACCATCTTTGTTATTGGCAATGGAACGGTTGCCTTCTGCATCGTAGCCGCCGCCACGGTTGCCATAGCTGGTCGGCCATGTCTTTTCAAGATAGTCGGTAGCGTATGCACCCATGCTCCAGTTGTGCCCGTCTGCGCTCACTTCTGCATCTACATAAAAGTTGTCGAGCAGCACAAAGCCATTTGCCAGGGCGTGAAGGTTAGGGGTTATTTTTTCGCCAAAAAGCACAAGGCTGGTGTCGCCATTTCCTTTTTTTATGTCGCCCAGCACCTGGTCATAGGTCCTGTTCTCTTTAATAATATAGAACAGGTATTTGATAGGAGAAGATTGCCCGGGCTGCATGGGTATTGGGTTTCCCGCTTCACCCTCTGCATGGGTTTCTTTCTCTTTGTTGTAAGGGGTGTTGTCATATACAGCTCTGGAAAAAATGCCCAACTGTTTGTCGGCCGGTTCTTCAATAATGCTCATGGCGCCTTTGAACAAGCCGCCAATGTATTGCACTTCTTTGGGCTTTTCATTGTCACTTTGCTGGTAAATGACTTCTTGTTTTTTTGCAAAAGGATTAGGGCCACGGGGATTTGCCATTGAAGCAAATCCTTTGCCATTGGTTACAAATATTTTGTTGCCAACCACCTTTACATTTGTTGGGTACCAGCCAACGGGAATGAACCCTTTTGACTTGCTCCTGCCTGGTTCAGTGATGTCAAAAACACTCAGGCAATTGTTGTCAGCATTGGCTATGTACAATGTTTTTCCGTTGCCGGAAATTGCCACGCCATTGGTTGTGCTGCCACTTGGCGCATTGGGGTACAGTGCTGCATTCAATGTTTCTATGACAGCATGTTTGGTAATATCAATGACACTGACCGAGTTGTCGTTGCTGTTGGCGACAAATAAAAAGTTGCCTGTTTTGTCAAAACACATATCGTTGGGGTTGTCGCCTACGGCAATGGTTTGTGTGATTTGTCCGCTTGCAATGTCATAATACAACACCTTGTCGCCACCCCACAGGCTGATGAAAAGGGTTTGCCTGTCGCGGCTTAGCAGGCAGGCATAGGCTTCGGCTCCAAGTTCCAGCCTGCTGATCTCTTTTTTTGTAGAAAGGTCAATCACATAAAGGCTGTTGTTTTCTTTGGTGACCACATACATGCGGTGGTTAGCATCGTCTATGGCAATGCCGGTGGGGGAAATTTTGACCGGCCATGGTTTGCCAAGCCTGATGGTGTCAGCCGCTTGAAATTTCTGGTCTTTGATGGGAAACCGGAGTATGCAATTATCATTGCCGCCGCTGGCATAAAGGGTTTTATCGTTGTCGGCAAACGCAAGCCCATACCAGCTTTTAGCCATCACCACACTATCCGTTATTTTTTCTGTAGCAATATCTATCAGTTGAATGGATTGGGTGCTTTGCCCATTGTTGGTAACAGCCAACAGCTTTTTGCGGTTGCCAACAGCTATGTTTAGCGGCAGATCCCCCAACGGGATGCTTCTGCCGGCAGGGGACAAACTCCAACCGTTGGGCAACTGCAGTTTGTGGTCAGCCAACTGTTGCGCTGTCTGTGCATTTGCCAACAAACCAACCAACAATGCCGCTGCAACTGTTACTAATTTCATGAAATGATTTTTGCAAAGCTAAAAAAGCAATGTAAACAAAATGTAAATGGAGGGGTGAATGCTTTTTCTATTGAAATGTTGTTGATAATAACACTAACCAAGGCGGAAAAAATATCCATACCGACATTTCCCACAAATAATATAAAAAAACTTGAGCCTTAAATTTTCTCAAACCTCACCACATTCTCCTCTTTGTCCGCTGCACTTACTTTCAGCAAATAGTTGCCTTTTTGCAAGCTGCTAATATTTATGCTTCGCAAAATGAAACCTTCAACCGCGTTGACACTGTTTGACAAAATCATTTTACCATCCAATGAAAGTACTTGAAGTTGCAGGGTTGTTTTCTTGTTGCTACTAATACTTACTTGCAAATTGTCTTTTGTAGGGTTGGGATAAATGGTGATGTTAAATGTGCTATTGTTATTGATGACTCTAATAGGACTGAAGGTGAATTGACCGTCTTTGTCAAGCATTTTAAGGCGATAGAAAACCGTTGCTTGTTTTTCGTTTCTTGTTGGGTCTGTAAAGTAATAATTACCTGTTCCGTTAGGTGCGGCATTGGCTTTCACAGTTCCGATTGCAGTAAACTCTCTTCCGTTTGCGCTTTTTTCTACAATGAAATGGTCAACGTTTATTTCATTTGCAGTTTTCCATTTTAATACCGATGTAAAGTCTACAGCACGGGCAGTAAACTCGAGAAGATTAAGAGGAAGGGTTGCTGTATAAAGGTCTGTATTCCATAATCCCCTTCCATAGGTGCCTGCCCAAAGTTTTCCGCTAGCATAAGAAATCTGCAAATCCCTAACATTTATGTTTGGAAGCCCATCACTGTAAAATAGCCAATCGCTCATAGTGCTATCTCTGTAAAACACTCCTATTTCTGTTCCTATATAAATGCCTCCTTTGCTGCCTATTTGATACACACAAGAGCCAGCTCCAATATTTGCTGGTATTGAGCCGGTTATATCCGTAAACGACAAACCTCCATTAACGGATTTGAAAACCACTCCGGGACCTGATATATACGTAGAAGTAAACCATAGCTTATTCGCATTATTAGGATCCACGGTTATGCTATTCCCGTAATATGCAGGGGGTGTAAGTGTTGTCCATGAGGCACCTCCATTAGTGCTTTTATAAAATCCAAGTGTGTTACCAGCATAAACTATCTGTGGATTTGATGGGGCTACGGTAATAAACCAGTCGCTCGCCTGAACATTTGAAATTGTTCCGGTTTGAAGCCATGTAGCTCCACCATCTGTGCTTTTATAAATTTGAGACTTACCCATGTAGAGAACACTATGATTGGTTGGATCCATTGTAAAATTTGTAGAGAAATTGCCATAAACATTTATTCCTGTACCCCAAGTGTTGACAATCAAATTCCACGAAACGCCTCCGTTATACGTCTTGTAAACAAGCCCGCTTTGCGCTGTGCAATACATAATAGAAGTGTCATTATCATCAATAATACATTTAAAACCATCCCCACCTTGTGTTTCATTCCATCTTTGATTAGTCAGATGTTGTGTTCCGTTATCTTGCAAGCCACATAATACCTTATCATTGATAGTATTGGCTGCAGAAATTCTGTAAATCTGGCTAATGCCTAAACCATGCGTTAAATTAGTCCATGTATTTCCGGTGTCTTGAGATTTATAAATTCCTCCATCATTACATTCAAAAACAGTGTTGGGCATTAGAGGATTGTAGGCAAGATATTGTTGGTCAGCGTGCATACCATATTTTTGCTCCCATTGCATTCCTCCATCTGTTGACCGATAAGTAATAATCCCTCCCACCAACACATCATTTGCGTTGAATGGATTAATGGCTAAAGCCAAATCATGCCAACCCTGTCCACGTGAAGCACCAAGATAGCTACCAAGCAAATTGTTAGAGCCATTTGCTGTATAGTACATGTTGAAAGTTGCTCCACTATCGGTTGATTTACACAACCCTAATAATCCACCAGAACTGTTAGGACTAACAGACATGACAAGTGCCGGATTAGCAGGGGTTACTGCGAGAAAGGTACGGTCACCGCCCGCTATTGTTTTTATCAATGTCCATGAATTTCCGGTATTGGTTGACCTATAAATTTCTGCAGAAAATCCATTGACATTTATATGAGTGGTAGCATACACAATAGAAGGATTTGCGGGATTGAATTTTACATCGTGAAATTCCTTGGATGAATATTGTTGTGTCCATGTGGTGCCACCGTCAGTAGTTTTCCAAATCCCATTTGAAGCAGCAACAAAGAGTATATTGTGATTAGTTGGGTGCATGGCTATTCTGCGAAAATAAATTGAAGTAGACCCGGGGTAAATTAATCCCGTTGTATTCCATGTATTGCCTCCATCGGTTGATTTAAGCACTCCTAAACTGCGTGTAACACCGCCCCATGTACCACCTGTAATTAAAAACATGATGTTGGGATTTGAAGGGTCTATGACTACTTCTTCAACCCCTGTATTAACCATGCTGACAGAATTAACTGTCCAACTGTTGCCACCATTAGTGGTCTTCCATAAGCCGCCCTCAGCAGCACCAACCCAAAAAGTGCTTGTGTCGGAAGGATGAAATGCAATGCATTTAAGCCTGCCAATACCATTGCCCCATTCTGCAGTTGAAGGTCCTTTAAAAGTCCAATTAGCTTGTGAAAGTCCTCGGTAAGCAATATTTTGATGATTTTTTATGTATTCAGCCCATGCATCGTATGTTCTGGAAAGACTTGGAAAATGTTCATCGGGCGCAATTTTTTCTTTCCAAAAAGATTCCCAGCGCAGAAAAAGTATATCACTTTCATCTTCCTCATTTTCGTAATCAAAATCATCTTTTTTAACAAAATCATTTTTTACTCTATGTGTGCTATAAAATGAGTCTTGAATTTGTCGTAGCGTCCATGTTGCCATTTTTTGCTCATACCACGACTGTGCATTTGCAAAATTGAATGAAGCAAGGAGCAATAGAAAAATAAAGGGTTTAAAAGTACGCATAGTTGTAAGTAATTTATTAATTCAGCAAAAGTGATCTATACATTTTGAAAGAATTTGTAAAGTTCTAGCATAGCAACCAACGTAAAAATACCCCCAAGTTCTCACCCCGCCAAGCATTACCAATTGTTTTTTTACCAACTTATAATCAATGACAATGAAAATGCGCAAATGTGCAAAACATAAAAAAAGCTGAATAAAGAACTTAAAAGTACAAGGGAGTGACACAACCAAAGCTGAATAAAGAACAAAGGTTTGCTCCAAAATAGTTCTAAACTGTTTGTTGGTGATAACACCAAAAAGGCAACAAAGGCACAAAAAAAAATTAGGAATCAAGTCACCTCAATTCCTAATTTTTAATTTTTAATTTTCTTAATTCAATCTACTCCCCAATGCCACTGATACACGTAATGGTAAATTTATTGAGTTACAATGCGGGCCACGGCACTCTCTACATGCTGACCGCGGGGACCCGTCATGACAAACTTAACAAAGCAAGGCACGCTACGGGGCGCATCGGTAATGGTGTACCGGACACCACCGCCGTAGTAGGGTGTCCACCCCGTCTGCAATGTGGGATCGGTTGTCAGGAAATAAGTGACATCCTTCTTCCCACCCTGGCTTTGGCCAAGGCACTTGATCTGGCCTGGCAGCGGGTTCTTCAACTTAGGCGCCGGCGGCTCCGTCATGTCTGGCGTTGGCTGTGGCACCTTGGTAAAGGGCATGCCGCTCGATAGGATTTTCTTCTGGTTGTTGGCCGATATTTTAGTAATATCTACGCCAATGTCGTCCAGGTTTACGTAGATGGCCAACTGCAGGGTGTCCCTGTCCAGTTTGTCCTGTTCGCTACCTTTGGCAGCCACTGCCACCAGGGTCACAAACTCGGTCTGCTGCTTGCTAATGACTGCAACCTGCGGATCAAGGGTCTTGAACGTGTCGTTGCCCTGCATAGATGTGCAAAACGAAGAAAGGAAGGTGCTGAAATCAGGAAGGCTCATACCCTTGTACTGTGTAGTACATCTGAGAGAAATTGGTTTTGTAATAACTGTCATAATGCTAAAATGGGTTTTTTAAATTTGTTTATAAAGAAACCGTTTAAAAAAGTGAGTACATATATATAACCCTCAAAGAGGAAAAAATATTGTGTTCAACTTTGAGTTTTGATTAAAGAAAAATGCTCAAAATCAATGCAGTAGCGGTTTGTGGGTTTAAATATTTTTCAAACTTTTTTTCCCGGTAAAGCATTTTTCTTAAAAACAAAAGAAGGTTGATTATAATTTCATTGAGTATTTAGTGAGAAACACTGAATGTTACTGCAACAAGAGTGAATGTTGTTATAAAGAGACTGAATGTTGCAGCAGAAAGAATGGATGATGCTACAGAAAGAGTGAATGTTGCTACTAAAAGACTGAATGATGCTATAGATAAACTGAGTGTTGCTGCAGAAAGAGTGAATGTTGGCGCAGCAAGAAGAAGTGTTGCTGGAGAAAGAGTGAATGTTGCTGGGGGAATAAGGAGTGTTGCTGAAGATTTTGTGGAGAAACCACCAACAAAAATTTGCTAAAGATTATAAGCCCCGCTTGACGATCTGAAATTGTAATTGTAAAAGTTGTATTGCCGCAACTGGCCCGGGAGAGCGCATTTGTTTATAAATGGTTGGAAAGGAATGGTAAAAAAAATATTGTTTAATGTAAAAAGGTGCGTAGTTTAGCGTAATACAAATGTTGTGTGCAAGTTTGTCAAAAACTTCAATTTTAAAAGGTAGTAACATCATATAACGGCAGAAATAAACTAAAAATATAATTATGCGTAAACTTTTTATTTTAATCCAAATTTTTTTATGCTTCGGCAGTAATGCGCAAAATGTTGGAATTGGAACTAATAACCCAAACACTTCTGCAAAATTGGAAGTAAACTCAACAAATAGTGGCTTTTTGCCGCCACGTTTAACTATTTCACAAAGGAATGCTATTACTAATCCAGCTTCAGGCCTTTTAATATGGTGTACGGATTGTTTGGAATTGCAAGTATACAATGGTACATTCTGGACAACCACAGCAAGTGCCCCTATTTGTACAATAACACCTCCTGCGCCAAGCAATGATACTAGTTCTGATTTAACAAATATTCTACTGCCAGACCCTGAAGATTATGGCAACGGTTCAAACAGTGATGTGAGTTTTGCTAAATTGCTTGTTAATGGAACTAGTTTTCAACAAATTTATCAGAAAACCAGTGGTATATCTTGTGGAGGTAGTGCCTGTCTTCCAACTTCTTATATGATTGCTAGAGCAATTAATTATCCCAATAGAAACTTCTCTATCCAAGAGTTAAATTCAATTATAAGCGGTATGGGAATGGTGTGTGGAGTTGGTACAGGCATTGTCCAATGTCAAACTTATGCTAAAAGCGATATAGGTACTTGTAACCCGTCACTTGCCGGAACCACAAATAGAGAAACTGCTAAAAACTATATTAAGGATAACATTGAAAAAGGGTTGCCTGTAATATCATTAATATTAATCAAAAGTAACACTAGCACTTCAAGCACCAATTATCTTTCAGAAACAACAGGCTTACGTCATTTTGTTACAATAGTTGGAATAAAACTTACAACAACTGGTATTGGAAGCACAATATTTTACATTGACCCATTAGACCAAACAAAAATTGTTCGGGAGGCTGATTATACAACATTCTTAAATTCCTGTTTAGCGGCAAGTTCAGCCAATTTATATAATCTGCTTGCAATCGGCTGCGAAGCTGATGTTACAGGAGGAAATAATTATGGTAATTCTTATGTTCCAATCTTAACATCCCCAGCCAATAATGCTCAAAATGTCCCTATCACTATTTCATTAAATTGGCAAAGTTCAATAAGCGGCACAATTTATCGAATTCAAATTTCAAAATCGCAAGCCGGTTGGACATCTACAAATGGATTTCCTGATAATTCAAATAGAGTAATGAATAGAAATACTTCAATTTATAATTCAACTTATTATAATACTGGTGTTGGAGGCGGTGCAACAGAAGGGGCGCAATTTAACACAACCTATTATTGGACTGTCAAATCCTATGTCAATGGTGTTTCGTCAGACTACTGTGCGCCGCAGAGTTTTAAAACTGCAAACGCTGTTATAACAGCACCAGTAGCAACCGCTGCTAACAATATCACAACAAGTGGCTTTACTATGAATTGGAATGGTCAAAACCCAATTTCAGTTGGCTATTATAATACGTTAATTTCAACAGACAGTAATTTTGTTTATACATTACCCAATTGGGAGTCAAATGTAACTCATACCAATCTTACATGGAACTCTTTAAATTCAAACACTTGGTATTATTACAAAATCAGAATTGTCACACCAACGGGAGCAAGCCCTTGGTCAAACGTCATATCAGTCAAGACTAATTAAACAGCAGCCAACAAATAAGGCTTCGTCGGGCCTGGAAGGCCAACGATAAAGCCAATGTTGTACGGAACCTTGGCGGTATTTTATGCGGAGGTTTTTCAACTGCCCCTCCATCGGCAATACTTTTTCGTTAGCGGCAAGTTTTGACGACCGTGCAAACCTGAACGGACAGCTAAAAAAATGACGAGAGAAAAATAGACATGACGCCAGAACAAATCATATTTCAAAAGTTGGCAGACGGTAAGACAATTACCGATTTGGGTAACCATAAGGCGATGATTGGAACTTCTAAAATTCATTACCGCTTCAAAAGTTTTCCGAGAGCAAACCCTGAAAAATTTCCATTCAACATAAATCCAAATTCAGTTGACGCTGAGTTTGAACTTTTTATTTGTGGCAGTGAGCATAAATATTATCTCATTCCTATTGACATATTGAAGATGATGTATTCTCATCCTAATGCTTATCCCGACAGACATCACCCAAACATCAGAGTAATAACCATTGATTCTTTTAGAGACAAAGTTACTTACGCCAAACCTTCAATTAGTTTGGACTTGACTCCATACAAAAACAAGTCGCTTGCAGACAACGCAAAAACCAAAATTGTTCTTCTGACACAAACTGAAGTGACGATAAAAAAATATGGTGGCGGTGGCGAAGGAAAGGAACACTTAGATTTCAAAAACCTAATTGCAGACAATCCTTCTTTAATCGGAATTGAAAATGTAATCAAAGTTGAGAATGACAATCATATTTTTCCTTCTGCAGACAGACCCGACATAATTTTCACTTGCAGCGACAACAATCATTTTATAGTTGAGATTGAAATTGAAAACTGCGTTCCCGGAGCTTATCAAGCCATTAAATACAAGTCACTATTTTGTGCAGAGAAAGGACTTGCATTAAACGCAGACAACGTAACGACAATGTTGGTGGCGCGAAAGATAAATTCAGATGTAAAAAAGTTTTGCGATAAATATGGAGTTAAGGCAATTGAACGAGAGAAGTAAACCAGCGCCTAACAAATAAGGCTTCGTCGGGCCCGGAAGGCCAACGATGAAGCCAATGTTGTACAACCTGTCTGCCGTGTGCGGAAACCTTGAGGTAGGCGGGGTGGTCGGAGAAAAACTTTTTTGCTAATGGGGTTTTTGGCAAAAAGTGTGCGCCCTATGCAGGGGTGCCGGGATAAAAGCATCTATGAGCCGGATCGCATTGTCGGGGGATACCTGGGTATCAAGGGTTGCAAAAATGATTTGATGCTGGTCGCTGCCTGTTATATATTGCATGTGCTAAAAATAGATCAGGACTTTTTCTTAAATCATTTTGTGTGTATGTTTGTGAAAGGCGGGAGGTTTTTTTACAGACTCTTGTTAGGCGTCATGCTAAAAAAGCAACTAGGATCCTGCTATAGAATTAATAACCTTCATAATAGGTCCACCCAGCCAACCAGCTAAGATAGGAGCAAGAAAAGCAATTAATTTTATTATTCGATTACCCTTGCCTGCTACCAGACCGGTTTGCGCCAGCCATAAATTCTGCTCTTCCGGTGTCGAAAATCTGTCTTTTATGGAAGCTACTTTATACGCTTCTGCAGTTAAAAAAAGAAGTGTAGGGAAGAAAATAGCTATAATAAAAAGTGTACAATAGGTGCCAGCAAGCAATGTGAGTCCTTCACCGACAATATAATTCTGAAGAGGAAATAAGCCAATGCTTTCCACATTACCTACCAATCTGAATAGAAAGCTAAATTCTAAGACACCTATTGCTAAAGTAAAAGCACTGAGATAAAAAAGGATAGTAGCAAACTGGGTTCGTTTAATAATTTGTTCTTGATCAGACTTATGGATACTAAGAGGGGAGCATAACATGCAACACGCAGCAATAAGTAGAAAGCTTTCCCACAAGACGAGGGTATCCATACAATAAGTAATGGGGATATGTTTCATACCATTATACGAGGGATAAAGTGCTTTCAAGGGCTCTACGAAAAAAGATATTGGTGTTTTATAAACAGATATAAATCCCAAAATTCCAGTTGTAATTAAAATTCCCAACCAGACAATCAACTTTTTTTTCACTCTGCTTTCAGTGAGTAATTCCCATATTGCATAAGAGCATACAATAATTGTTACGATAAATATTATTATCACCGAAAGAGCACTTGCCGACCATATAAACAGCTCTAACAAATGTGCATTTGTATTCGTGGATAAGTTCGTAGGAGCTTTTTCTTGTGAGAGGGAAATGCCTGTCCAAATAACATCGGTTCCAATAGCGTACTTGGAATACATGAGTTCGGTAATCCCGAGTAAACTTAAGCTACTAAGAAGTGGTACAATAATCCTAAACCTTGAATTGGTAATTTTACTTAAAAACTCAGGATAATTTGCAAGCATATTTCGGTTATGATCGCAAAAGTATTAAATCTTTTAACTACAGCCTTAGATTTTCTAAATTGCAAATTTTGCAGCACGAACGCACAACAAATAAGGCTTCGTTGGGCCTGTAAGGCCAAAGATGAAGCCAATGTTGTACAGCCTGTCCGCCGTGTGCGGAAACCTTGAGGTAGGCGGGGTGGTTGGAGAAAAACTTTTTGCTTATGGGGTTTTTTGGCAAAAACTGTGCGCCCTGTGCAGGGGGTGCCGGGATAAAAGCATCTATGAGCCGAACCGTATTGTCGGGTGATACCTGCATATAGATGGTTACAAAATCGATTTGATGCCGGTCGCTGCCTGTTATATATTGAATACGCTAAAAATAGATCAGGACTTTTTCTTAAATCATTTTGTGTGTATGTTTGTGGAAGGCGGGAGGTTTTTTCACAGACTCTCGTTGGTGGCAATATACAGACATGATGGAAAATTTATTTAAATCTCATAAGAAATTAACTGAAAAAGACTATCCTGTTTTATGGGAAAAAGGACTATTTATTTTTGACACCAACGTTTTACTTGATTTGTATCGGCTCCCTGAAAATGCACGAAATAACTTATTTGAAATTCTTACCGACAAAAAAATTAAAGATCGTATATGGCTTCCTTTTCAAGTCGCAATGGAATTCACTTATAATAAGTTGGAGGTAATAAGTGACCAGAAAAATAAATTCAATAACGTAAAAACCATTATCAACAATGGAATTGCTGGAATCGAAACTCTGAAAAGTGAGATACTATCTCAGATTCAAGATTTACAACTAAAAAAAAGACATTCGGTTATCAATCCAGACAAATCAATAAACTCTCAACTATTTGACGAGGCTTTTAAAAAACTAAATACCTATTTGGAGGAATTAAATACTCTTGAAGCAAAACAGCCAGATGTAACCGATGAAGATCCTTTAAAAGATAAAATCGAAAGCATATTTGAAGACAAAATTGGCACAGGTTTTTCTAAAGAGGAATTGGAAGCAATTTACAAAGAAGGTGAATTAAGATATAAAGAAGAAATCCCCCCTGGCTATAAAGACCGCACCAAGACAGGAATCCATATGTATCAAGACAAAAAGTACATACGAAAATTTGGTGACTTGATTGTCTGGAAAGAAATTATTGACAAAGCAAAAAAGGACAAGCTAGAGTATATCATATTTGTAATAAGCGATTCAAAAGACGATTGGTGGCAAAAAGAACGAGGAAGGAAAATCGGCCCGAGATATGAGCTTTTAAATGAAATATATTTTGCTGCGACTGAACTGAAAATATTTTGCATGTATGATACTTCACAATTTATGAAGTATTCACAACAACATCTAAACATTAAAGTTGATGAAAATTCCATTCAAGAAACTAAAGACATAATAGAGTTCAATAGGTTCGATGAGGATTTAGCCATTGAAATAAAAGATTCGATTTCTCAATATAAAAGTGGTCTTTTAGCTGAAACAGAATTAGAAAGAATCGTCCAATCATTATTTTCAAACAAATATTCCCTTAGGACTCTTTTGGGAATCAATAAAGAAACAGGTATTGGAAAAGAACGAGTAAAGGAAGTGCTTGACCATTTAGTTGAGCATGGTTTTGCAAAAAGGAAAGTTGGCTTTGACGGCAAGGACTATTGGGAACTACAACAAATCCCGATTAGAATTTACTCAGCTGCTTATAAATGGCTAGACGGATATGTTGATGTTACTGCAAAAATTAAAGAGTTAGTATCAAAAAATATTTATCAAGGACCTGTCGATCCATCGACCTTTGGAATTCCAGACCCAATTCATGGTACAGTAAAGACTTTGGTAATTCACTGTCGAATTCATGGTATGGAAAGAGAATTGTCTTTTCGGGACGGACAGACTTTTAAAATTGAATAATACTGCCGCTAACAAATAAGGCTTCGTCGAGCCTGGAAGGCCAACGATGAAGCTAATGTTGTACAGCCTGTCCCGTCAAAAAACCTATTGTGTGAACACATCTTTTATCACACTCCGAAGGAGTGCCGTGTTTATAGAAAAGTGCGGAGTTTGTGGATTTTAGCTCCGAAGGTGCTCTTACAGTTTAAACGTTTCTGTAAAAATGACTTAATCAACAAAGCCAGTCATCGCATACGAGGCACCTTCGGAGCCTATAAAGCCTTACTAATTCTTATCTTGCTATAAACACGATGCTCCTTTGGAGCA
>JAYTGA010000071.1:0-38457 GCA_043733905.1 Segetibacter sp. | reverse complement strand
CCTCTTTCTTTATTATTCGGGTCCCTGTCGGAGACTTACTATCGTTTAAGCTATTCTCAGTGCCTACTTTATAATTTTAGGAGCTTTTGATACAGCCTCCCGTTTTTGTATTATCAAGGTAGGTAGTTTGCTGAGAGAATTCTTTCTGCAGAAAGTATTTCTATTTTTATTGAAATGAAAGTCCGACATCGTCATATCAACTTCAGCCATTCCATTGGTCTGTGTACGCCTGCGTAATACTCGTTTTATAAAAGCATTTCCCCACAAATAGTTTTCCACAACTGTTCAAACAATTTATTCCCCTATTTTTGCCGTCCACTTAAAAAAGCATAATAATAATATGTCGGTTATTCAAAAAATCAGGGACAAATATGCCGCAGTCGTCATTGCTGTCATTGCCCTTAGCTTGGTTGCGTTCATCTTAATGGATGCCTTTGTAGGCCGCAACAGGGGTATGTCCGGCCGGAATGGTAGCGTTGGAAAAATTAATGGAGAAAACATTTCCAAAACAGATTTTGAAAAGCGAATCACACTCATGCAGGCCATGTATGGCCAACAGGCTCCACAGCGTGAGCAATTGGCCAGCAATGCCTGGGAGCAAGCCATTGACGAAATTGTGATGAAGCAGGAATATGACAAGCTCGGCATGCAGATCAGTAACAAAGAATTGAATGATTTGCTATTTGGGGCAAACCCTCCGCAGTGGCTCAGTCAGCAGTTTAAAGATCCTCAAACAGGTGAATTTAAAGTGGCAGAAGCAAAGGAATATTTTAAGAATATTAAAAAGCAAAAAAACAATCCAAACCTCGAAATGTTTGAACAGGGATACCTCATGCCAACCATCAACCAGGAACTTCGTTCCAAATACATGGCATTGCTTGGCAACAGTACTTATATCCCTAAATGGATGGCGGATAAATCATTTGCGGACCAAAATAGCCTTGCCAAAATTTCATACGTCACAGTGCCTTACACCAGCATAACCGACACAACGATTAAGGCGACAGACGACGATGTGAAATCATATATTGCCAAGCACAAAGAAATCTTTAAACAGGACGATGCCACCCGCACCGCTTCATACATTACGTTCAGTGCTTCACCTTCAGCACAGGACACTGCAAAAGCTTTGCAACAAGTGCAGAATCTTAAAAACGATTTTGCTTCTTCATCCGATGCAGAGGCATATTTAGGAAAGGTGGGTTCTGAACTTCCTTACTTAAATGGTTATACGCTTGGTTCCAAAATGCAGGTGCCGTTTGCAGACAGCATTAAAAAACTGGCCGATGGGCAAATGTTTGGCCCTTATGTAGATGGGGCTAATTATGCAATTGCTAAAATGATAGGCCGCCGCATGATGCCGGATAGTGTGAAAGTTCGTCACATTCTAATTAAAACAGGAGAAAAAGGACAAAGCACATTTTCCGATAGTCTTGCTAAAATAAGAATAGACAGCATCAGCAATGCGGCCAAGTCAGGTGCAGATTTTAATGCCCTTGTTTTAAAATATACTGATGACCAGGGTAGCAAGAATACAAAAGGAGAATATACATTTTCATCAACCCAGTTTTCAGGTCTTAGCAAAGAGTTTGCAGAAGTTGCTTTTTATGGACAAAGTGGTGATAAAAAAGTAGTTAAGGTAGAAAACGGTACTTACAGTGGCTATCACTATATAGAAGTCATTGAGCAGAAAAAAGTGGAAGAGGCTTATAAAGTCGCTTACCTGGCTAAAGCAATAGATGCCAGTCAGGAAACGATCAACAACGCCAGCAATCTTGCTGCTCAGTTTGCCGCTGCCAGCCGCAACAAAAAAAGCTTTGATGACAATGCTGCTAAACAAAATCTCCAGATCATGTCTGCACCTGATTTGAAGCAAAATGATTATCAGGTATCGGCTTTGGGAGAGAGCCGCCAGTTTGTTCGATGGATGTATGAAGCAAAGGTTGGTGAAGTAAGTGAGCCCTTTGAAGTAGCCGACAAATATGTTGTTGGTGTGTTGACTGGAGTGACTGAAAAAGGAACAATGAGTGTAACAAAAGCTCGTCCGCAGTGCGAACAGATCATTATCAATGAAAAGAAAGCACAGAAAATAATTGACACTAAATTCAAAGGTGGCAACACAATTGAAGACATTGCCAAAACAGCCGGGGCAAGTGTGATGACTGCCGACAGTGTTAGTTTCTCACAGCCGTTTATCCCTAACATTGGAAACGAACCAAAGATCATAGGGGCATCTTTCAACAAAGCACTCCAGGGCAAAGTAAGTGAGCCTATCGCCGGAAACACAGGTGTTTTTGTGGTGAAAGAAGAATCAGTTTTTGCCGCTGCAAATACGGCTATGACTGCAGAGACTTTGCGTAAGCAAATGGAATCGCAGCAAAAGCAAATGGGTGGATACAGCAGTATGAATGCCCTCAAGAAAGCAGCCAAGGTGGAAGATAATCGGTTTGATTTTTATTAGTCAAAAAAATCTTTTTACGCAATACCGCAGAAAATTTTCTGCGGTATTTTTATTCCAGTCAAGCGGTAGGTCAATATGACTGTTGACAAAAGACTAAATTTGATTTTTATTTCCAGCATTGTTGACGGATCAATGAAGTTTCAGTAGTTTCATTTTTTACAAATTTTTTATCAAGTTTTAATAGATTGCTTATGTCAATTCCTGTAGTAGATCTTGCCGATTTTGTGAATGGCACCTCTGAATCAAAAGCTGCTTTTGTGCAGCAGTTGGGAAAAGCCTACGAAGAAGTAGGATTTGTAGCTGTCAAAAATCATGGTGTACCGGATCAGCTAATTAAAAATATCTATGAATACGTGCAGCAGTTTTTTTCCTTGCCTTTGGAAAAAAAGCTGAATTATGAAGTTCCAGGATTGGCCGGGCAACGTGGCTATACCAGTTTTGGCCGGGAACATGCAAAGGGTAGCGAAGCCCCGGATTTAAAGGAGTTTTTCCAATATGGTCAGAACGTGGAGGATAACGACCCTATTAAATCAGAATATCCTGATAATGTGCAGGTGAAGGAAGTAGAAGATTTCAATGAAACACTTTATAAGGCTTACAACAATTTTGAAAAAAGCGGAACATCTTTATTGCAGGCCATCGCTTTATACCTCGGTTTAGATGAAAATTATTTTGACCAATACGTTCACAATGGCAACAGTATTTTGCGTTGCATCCATTACCCGCCTATCACCAACGAGCCCAAAAGTGCCATTCGTGCAGAGCAGCATGAAGATATTAATCTCATCACTTTGCTTGTAGGAGCAAGTGCTGATGGACTTGAAATCCTCACTAAACAGAATGAATGGGTTGGCGTTACATCACTTCCCGAACAAATTGTTGTGAATGTTGGGGACATGCTTCAACGGTTGACTAACAATAAATTACGAAGTACAACTCATCGCGTTGTGAACCCGAAAAGAGAGTTGTGGCACACTTCAAGGTTCTCTATGCCTTTTTTTCTTCATCCCCGCAGCGAAATGAGTCTTGCCTGCTTAGAAAGCTGCATTGACAATGAACATCCAAAAGCCTATTCCGATGCTACTGCAGGCGAATACCTGGATGAACGTTTACGGGAGATAGGATTAAAAAAATAAACATTGACAACTTAATATCGCAAACCATCAATATTGGTATTATTGAGGCATATACCATTTTTAAAGGTTGTGTTTATTCACAGTCTTACTGCTTTTGGTGGTCCTCAAATGCACTTTGTGCGAATGCACAAACTATTTGTAACAGAACACAGATACATTTCCGAAGAAGAAATATTGGAAATAAATGCGTTTGTTCAACTACTTCCCGGTGCCAGCAGCACACAGATACTTACTCTTATAGGCTACAAAAGGGGAGGTATCAGCTTGGCACTACTCACTTTACTTTTGTGGATTTTGCCTGCCTGCTTTTTAATGGGCGGTTTAAGTTTTCTGCTTGTTTACTTCGACCGACTCAACATTTCATATATTTTCCGTTTCGTTCAGCCCATGGCTGTTGGCTATCTTGCTTATTCAGCTTTTCAGAGTTATAAAATATCCATCCGGCACCAAGCTACTTTTTTTATTATGCTTGGTGCTGCGTTAGTTACTTTTTTCATCCGGTCTCCATGGGTTTTTCCTTCCTTGATTTTGGCTGGTAGCATCGTCAGCAATTTCAGCGACAAACGAATTCCTGATGTAAAAGAAAAACCCAAGCCAGTAAAATGGAGAAATATCTGGTTGTTCGCTATCATTTTCATCCTTGCGGGTTTCCTGAGCGAATATGGCCGCATCCACAATTTACCATTAAGAAAACCAGTCAGTTTATTTGAAAATTTTTATCGTTTCGGCAGCATTGTGTTTGGCGGTGGCAGCGTGTTGGTGACCATGATGTTTGAGCAATATGTCATTCGTGCAAAAACGCCTTACATGTCATCCACCGATTTTTTGACTGGTGCAGGTATGGTTCAGGCATTTCCCGGACCCATATTTTCCATTGCATCTTTTGTAGGCGGAATGGTGTTGAAAAACATGGGTTTTCAATTTCAGCTATTGGGTTGTATTATTGGTGCTGTCGGAATTTTTCTTCCAAGCCTACTTCTTGTTCTTTTCTTTTACCCAATCTGGAACAATTTGAAAAAATATGTGGTTGTTTTTAGGGCAATGGAAGGCATTAATGCAGTTGTGGTTGGAATTATGGCTGCGGCTAGTTTCTTGCTTTTTAGTTCAATTCCCTCGCCGTTTGAATGGAAAAATCTCCTGGCAGTTTTCGTTGCTTTTATATTGTTGCATTTTACTAAACTACCCTCTACGATTATTGTTGCAGCTTTTTTGTTATTAGGATGGCTTTTATAAAGCAATGCATTTATGTTTTTTTGGACAGAGTCTTATAATATGCGCCCCTTTCTATTTCGTCAAGCACTTTTTCCGGAACCATATATTTTGCTGATTTTCCATCCTTAATTAATTCCCTTATCAAAGTGCTTGATATTTCAAGTAAAGGTGCTTTTAAAATTGTCACATTTTTCAATGAATTTACAACTGGAAATAATGGCCGTTCATAGACAAGGAAAGAATAGTTTTTCAAAAGCAAGCTACTATTTTTCCATTTCCCAATATTCTGAAAACTATCCGAACCCATAATAACAGAGAAGAGGTGCTGTGGATATTTCTCCTGCAGATAAATAAGTGTATCAATAGTGTAAGAGGGACGGGGGAGCTTAAATTCTATGTCTGATACCTTGAGCCGTGCATCATTTTCCACGGCCAGTTTTACCAGGTGAAGCCGGTGATATTCATTGAGCAAAGTCGCGGATTTTTTTAGTGGGTTTTGCGGAGTAACAATATACCAGACTTGGTCTACATCCGTATTGTCTGCCACATAATTCCCTATAATAAGGTGACCCACATGAACAGGGTTGAATGAGCCAAAATATAAACCAATGTGCATGGTGAACAGGATAATTATTTAAATGTCTTCCACAAAAATTTTTTCGGCTTCATTCAGCCGCAAGCTGAGGGTGTAGCCAGCTACACAAATTGAAATTGGGTCTCCGAGTGGGGCAACCTGGTCAATACGAATCTTCTCACCAGGTACACATCCCATTTCCATTAGCTTAATGAAAATTTCGTCTTTTTCAAAAGAATGAATAATAACCGTAGTTCCTGTTTTTACCTCTGATAATTTTTTCATTTTCTTTTGCAAAAGTAAAAGCTAAATCCATGGAATAGTTACGATTTTTGGAAGTAAATTAGCAAATGGGTTCAGTAAGATTCTTTTACGCAGATGTTCCGGCTATTTCCCTACCGGAAAAAAGAAAAGTTCAACAGTTGGTCACAACCATTTTTTTAAAAGAGAAAAAGAAACTAAGGCAGTTGAACTATATTTTTTGTTCGGATGCTTTCATTCTCGACATTAACCAAAACTTCCTGCAACACGATTACTACACAGACATCATTACGTTTGATTTATCAGAAACCACCGAAACTGTAGGAGAGATATACATCAGCGTTGAAACAGTGAAAAGCAATTCCATACTACATCAAACAAATTATAGGCAGGAGCTACTTCGGGTAATTTTTCACGGGACTTTACATTTATGTGGCTATGGAGATAAAACAAAAAGTGAAATAACAAAAATGAGAGCAAAAGAGGATTGCTATTTGCAAGCTTATTTCCAAACAAATAACCCATGTTCCACGTGAAACATCTTGTTTTCATTCTTGTTTTCATCCCCCTTTTTTCTTTTTCTCAAATTGGAACGACTGAACTGCCTGTAGTCGATTTGCCCATTTTTAAACAAAATGATTCAATAGTTAGGCAGTTTAACAACCAGTTTCCTGAAATAAAATCCTTTTTATCAATTAAACAGGAGTGGTTTTACTGGACAAACTATAGCCGAAATAATCCAAAAGAATTTTATGACAGCGTGGTGGAGCCATTGTTGAAATCATTTCCAACCCTTAAAACATCCAACACCAATAGCTTAAGGAAGGACTTGTACAAAGCAACTTCATTGCCAATGATGAAGCCAAGTAAAAATCTTCAACAAGTTGCTCAATCTTTTGCAAGTCAAATGGCGGATAAAAAAGCCTCACCATCACATATTTCGCCATCGGGTTCTACATTTCAAAGTAGAATGGAATCAATCAGAATTAAAAATTGCGCTGGTGAAAATTTGAGTTATGGACCTACAAATACTGTTTTGATGCTCGTTCTTCTTTACATAGATGAAGGTGTTTCTGGCTTGGGTCATAGAAAAACATTGTTAGACCCAATGTTCACGGAAATGGGGATTGGTTATGCTGAGTATCCTGATAACAAGCACATCGTTATACAGGATTTTTCCTGCAATCAAACACCATAATGTTTCACGTGGAACAACTCCTATAAAACCTTATAGGTTTAATCATGTACAATAGTTCCCGAAAAATTACCTTTGTATCATGTTTCAGTCTTACGATGTAATAGTAGTGGGTGCAGGTCATTCGGGTTGTGAAGCAGCGGCGGCTGCCGCTAACTTAGGAAGCAAGGTGTTGCTTGTCACCATGAATATGCAGACCATTGCACAAATGAGTTGCAATCCTGCCATGGGCGGAATTGCCAAAGGGCAGATTGTGCGGGAAATAGATGCCATTGGTGGCTACAGCGGAATAGTGACCGATGAAACTATGATTCAATTTAGGATGCTAAACAGGAGCAAAGGCCCGGCTATGTGGAGTCCAAGGGCGCAAAGCGACCGGATGTTGTTTCACCTGAAGTGGCGGCAAATGCTGGAGAACACGCCCAACGTAGATTTTTATCAGGATACGGTTCAATCCATCATCTTAAAAAATGGGAAAGCATGTGGTGTGGTCACAGGTTTGGGACATGAAATTGTGTCTAAATCGGTGGTTGTCACCAGTGGAACATTTCTCAATGGAGTCATTCACATTGGCGAAAAAAGGTTTGGCGGTGGCAGAATGGCCGAGAAGGCCTCGGTCGGAATTACGGAGCAATTGGTTGAGTTTGGATTTGAAAGTGATCGGTTAAAGACAGGCACACCACCGAGGGTGGATGGCCGCAGCCTTGATTACTCCAAAATGGAAGAGCAGCCGGGTGATGATGAAATTGTTGGTTTCTCCTACAAAGATGTCAAAAAGATAAAACCGGAGCAACAAATGAGTTGCTTTATCACATACACCAACCAGGATGTTCATGACATGCTGAAAACAGGTTTTGACCGCAGCCCCATGTACCAAGGCAGGATAGAGGGAGTTGGTCCCAGATATTGCCCCAGCATTGAAGATAAAATTAATCGTTTTGCAGACCGTGACCGCCACCAGTTGTTTGTGGAGCCGGAAGGATTTAATACTGTTGAGATTTATGTAAATGGATTTTCTACCTCACTGCCGGAAGATGTGCAGATGGCAGCATTGAGAATGGTTCCGGGTTTTGAAAACTGCAAAATGTTCAGACCAGGCTATGCGATTGAATATGATTATTTCCCGCCAACACAGTTGACTTATACACTCGAAACAAAGAACATTGAAAACCTCTTTTTTGCAGGGCAAATAAACGGCACAACCGGCTATGAAGAAGCCGCCTGCCAGGGATTGATGGCTGGGATAAATGCACATCAAAAATCTTTTAACCTGGAACCTTTTGTGCTGAAAAGGAGCGAGGCTTACATTGGTGTGTTGATAGATGACCTCATCAATAAAGGAACCGATGAACCCTATCGCATGTTTACCAGCCGGGCAGAATACAGAACACTATTGCGACAGGATAATGCCGACCTGCGCCTTACTGAAAAAAGTTTCCGTATCGGCCTTGCTTCACAGAAGCGGATGGAGAAAGTGATTGAGAAAAGGGAAGGAGTTGAAAACCTGAAAACGAGCATGAAGAATTACGGCGTTGAGCCGGAAGACATCAACGGATACCTGGAAACGATTCATTCTGCCCCGATAGCCCAGAAACAAAAGCTGTCGCAAATATTGCTCCGTCCAAATGTTTCACTGAATGATTTGATCCAAACATTAGAAGGGGTTTCTGAACTCACCCACGGTTTTGATATAGAAACCCTGGAACAGACGGAAATTCAAATGAAATATGAAACTTATATTAATAAGGAAAAAGACCTTGTTGCAAAAATGAGCCAATTAGAAGAATTGGTTATACCCGACTCCTTCGACTACGAAAAAATACACTCACTTTCCAACGAAGCCCGCCAAAAATTCCTGAAAATAAGACCACAAACACTTGGACAGGCAAGCCGGATTAGTGGGGTAAACCCGAGTGATGTGCAGATTTTGATGGTGTATATGGGGAGGTGAGTAAAAAATAGAATAATAGTACCGCTTATTACTAATTCTTTTAAGTGACTTGTTTAAGAATTTTTAAAATATTAATTTTTTTAATGTTAATACAGTTTAAGTTTTTTATAGGTTGATAAACTGCAATATGAAGAAATCTCAAAACTCTACAATTCCGCTGCTTTCTCTGCCGCTTTTTGCAAAGCATTATCCCGTTCCATGTCAATAATCCAGTCTTTGCGGCGAAGTTCAAAGTTGGTGCCGAGGTAGAGGCGGCGAACCTGGTCATCGTTTGCCAGTTCCTGTGCTGTACCGTGCTTAAAAATTTTTCCGTCTATCAGCAGGTAAGCCCGGTCGCAGATAGAAAGGGTTTCGTTCACATTATGATCGGTTATCAGGATGCCGATGTTGCGGTATTTTAGCTTCGCCACCACGGTTTGAATGTCTTCTACTGCAATTGGGTCAACCCCGGCAAATGGTTCGTCCAGAAGGATAAATTTGGGATCAACCGCCAATGCACGGGCTATTTCGGTTCTTCGTCTTTCGCCACCACTTAGGCTGTCCCCATTGTTTTTGCGAACAGGGTGCAGGTTAAATTCATCCAGCAACAATTCGAGCCTTTCTTTTTGTTCTTTTTTCCCCAGTTTCGTCATTTCCAAAACCGCCTTTATATTATCTTCCACAGACAATTTTCTAAAGACACTGGCCTCCTGGGGCAGATAGCCAATTCCCATTTGCGCCCTTTTGTACATGGGAAGGTTGGTAATGTCCTGCTCATTTAGAAAAACCCGGCCCTCATCAGGTTTTATCAATCCCACGACCATATAAAAAGTCGTTGTTTTTCCGGCACCGTTTGGCCCCAGCAGGCCAACAATTTCACCTTGAGTCACAGAAACGGATACATGGTTGACTACAGTCCGGTTGCGATAGCTTTTAATTAATTCCTGGGTATGAATAATAAGGCTCAAATGATAATGAAATTTGAAACAAAAATAAAGGATTAAAGGGTGAGAATTTTGTTAGGAATAACCAATAAGTTAAGCATAATTTTAAAAATCATCATTTACATGACTCCTTTGATAAGTATGATTTTCAATAACCCGTTTGACAACATACTATTTGGAATAATGACCACTCTTTTATCTTCTGTCAAAATGAGTGTTGTAAATATTTGTACTTCGATCACCACGCCTTTTTTGCCTTGTGTTTCCACAATGTCACTCACTTTAAAAGGTTTAAAAAGCAAAATGAGAACACCACCGGCAAAATTGGCTAGCGTGCCTTGTAATGCAAGACCAACTGCTAAACCTGCTGCACCTAATAAAGCAATGACCGAAGTAGTGCGAAACCCTGCGAAGTTTAAAATAGAAATTATCAGCACAGTTTTAAGGGTAAAATTGAGCAGGTTTCGAGTAAATTTTTGATAAGTATCGTCAAACTTGCGGATGTGAAGATGATTAACAGCTACTTTAAGCAGCTTGTTAATAAGCCAAAATCAGATTATAAGCAAGATTGCTGCTATAACCAACTTAATGCCCCAGGAAATTGCAATGATCCTAAAATCAGCCATATTAACATGACTATATTGTTGAAGCCAATTTTTCATTAAAATCAGACGGGTTTTAAAAAGTATAGCGAATGCCTAAGCCACCCCAGCTTCCTATAAAACCCCGGTTATCAGCAAATTCTATAGAAGGCTGCCAATCTAATGAAATATTAATAGGAGCTTTATTAATTTTATAGTCAAGACCTAAGACTCCGTCTATACCCGCAATCGCACGACTTATACCGAAATATTTCTCATTATAAAATCCGACATGCACACCTGGGCCGAGATACCATTTCAATCCGGGTGCGCCATCAATATTTCCATGAATTTCGTATAATCCTGTTAATCTGCTACCATACTTGTAGAAGTAACCAATTAATTCAATTGCATTCTTTTCCGAAACAAATGTCTTGAATGTAATACCTGCACCATCCCACACCTTTATGCCGAGGGCAGTTTTATACGACCTACCCATACTTTGAGCATGAACGGAATTTGAAAAGAAAAAGAGACATACAAAAAGAAAAATGATTATTTTTTTCATGTTACTTATTTTTCAAGACAATAAAAATTTGATACCATCAATTACATTAAAAATATTGACTAAAAATAAAATTAAAAGCACCTGAAAGGGGAATTTTTTGCACACCTTTTCTAAACGTGGTGCCTTCATTATAAATCTCATTCATCTGGCTGATGGCCTTATTTTTTATTTCATAGCACAGTAAATAATTAAAAAAACAAAAAAATATTATTATGGAAAAGCAGGAAGAACTTGTATCACTGTTGAATGATCTGATTAAAATAAACAATGATAGAATAACGGGTTATGAAAGAGCCATTGGCGACTCTAAAGATTCGGACATTGATTTAAAAGCAATGTTTAAAGAAATGGCCGATCAGAGTACAAAATATGTAGCAGAACTGACACAGGAAGTTGGTCGGCTTGGTGGTGAAGCAGCTACGGATACTACATTATCCGGAAAGGTGTATCGCGTATGGATGGATTTGAAATCTGCCATTTCAGGCAAAGACAGGGAAACCATATTAGGATCATGTGAATATGGTGAGGATGTAGCTCAAAGAAGTTATGATGCTGCTTTAGAATCAGAAGCTTACATGAGTACGGAGATCAGACAATTGATTGCAAATCAGAAAACCAATCTTAAAGAGTCGCATGATTTGATAAGAAAATACAGAGATATGCACGAAAAGGCTTTGTGAAATAATATAATTTTCTAAAAAAATTAAGAGCCTGGTTATGCCAGGCTTTTGTTTTAATAACAATTAGGAAAGCAATCTGGCAAGGAATTTTTATTACAAATTGTTAAAACATATTTCATGGACGAGAATACAATTTCCACAGAAAACAATGACCAAATTCCACACATGAAATCATTGGCATTGTGCCTCAACAAAATGGTGCTGGATGGTTATGACGATGATTTTAAAATTAATGATAAAGGATTGAAATCATTAAAAACCGAAAAAATATATCAACCTGAAGATATAACCATCTCCAACTTTTTTCGTTTTGAAGGGCAATCTGATCCGAACGATAACACAATTTTATATGTAGTTGAATCGGATGATGGTGCCAAAGGAACAATCGTAGATGCATATGAACCCTATGCTGATACCAAACTGAGCGAGTTTATGAATCAGGTAGAAAGTATGACCAAGAAAATTTAGAAAATCCCGAAAATGAAAAAGAGCTGAATTTAACCTCAGCTCTTTTTAGAAATGTGATGTTATGCTTTTCGGATGACGGCGAGCAAAATAGAAACAACTGCTAAAACCAGTAGTATGTGTATAATGCCACCTACACTATAATAAAAAGCTCCCAACAACCAACCGATAATCAGGATCACCGCAATGAGATACAATATACTCCTCATAAAAATTTTTTTAGTTAAAACATTATTAGAAAAAAACCTTGCCACATATTTATCATAAAATTTTATTGAGAAAGGAATTATCTTCATGGAAATTAAACGTATCCATCCTTAACCTTCTCAAAAATCATTTTAGCCAAATCACGAATGAAGTTCATAAAAAAATATTTTCACGTTATCAAAGTTGCAGGTTCTGCATTTGCACAGGATAATTGCGTAAAACTAAGTGCAGCATTGTCTTATTACACCGTTTTTTCCATCAGTCCATTGCTGATTATCGTCATTTCGCTTTCTTCTATTTTCTTTGGTAGGGATGCAATACAAGGAAAAATATTTTTTCAACTACGACACTTGCTGGGCGATACTGCTGCTGACCAGATTCAACAAATCATTATAGCAAGCACTGCTGGCGGCAAAGGCTTTATAGGTACGGTTGTCGGCATCATCATCCTGGTAGTCGGAGCCACCGGTATTTTTACAGAAATACAAGACTCCATCAATTTTATCTGGTCTTTAAAAGCAAAACCAAAGCGGGGGTTTGTAAAATATCTTACCAACCGGGCACTGTCCTTTTCACTGATTGTCAGCCTCGGATTTTTGTTGATGGTTTCATTGGTCATGGGTGCTTTGTTAGACATTTTGAGCGACAGGCTAACGGTTTATTTTCCTCACACAACCGTTTACCTTTTTTATGTCATTAATTGGGTCATCATTTTCATGATCATTTCTATATTGTTCGCCATCATTTTCAAAGTATTGCCGGATGGCAAAATAAAATGGCGGGATGCCTTTACCGGTGCAGCATTCACGGCTATCTTATTCATTATTGGCAAAGGTGCCATCAGCTATTACCTTGGGCGCAGTAACCTGGGTGCCACTTATGGTGCGGCTGCATCGGTCATCATTATTCTTACCTGGGTTTATTATACTTCCATCATTTTATATTTCGGAGCAGAGTTTACCAAAATTCATGCATTGGAATATGGCGGCGGTATCACACCCGACGAAACAGCCGTGTTCATTATTAAACGTGAAGCAAAAGAAATAGAGACACAGCCCGATAGCCTGACAGGACACCATCATGCGAACAATTGAGTTGTATAAACCTACTTTTATTTAGTAAAGTCATTATACACATTAAGCAACTGAGAAAATAACCTTAATATTCGATTAGGCAGGCAAAAAATTAATAAACAAAAGCAAGCATATATGCCATACCTGCTTTGCTTAAATAATTGGTTTTGATGTATTTTGTGGAGAAGAAATCAGTAAACAGATGGTAAAGAATTGAACAAACTTTTCTTTAAAAAGGAGAGAATTTAAACCTGCTATATGTGAAAGCAAAGGGGCAAAAAAAGTATAAAATAAAAAATGCGGTTAGAGCAAAGAAATTTTTTGACGACTAAATTTTAATGCGCTTGACCTGTACCTAACACTTCAACTAATTTACAATACCTTCGCCCATTCAATAATTTGATAAAAAATAACCCTACTCAATATGGAAAATGCTGATAAATTGAAGGCTCTAAAACTAACCATGGACAAGATTGACAAAGACTATGGCAAAGGCAGTGTGATGATGATGAACGAACGTGTAAAAGATGTGCAGGAAGTCATTTCAACAGGCTCTATCGGATTGGATGTGGCACTGGGAATTGGCGGTTTGCCCAAAGGAAGAATTGTAGAAATATATGGACCTGAAAGTAGTGGTAAAACAACTGTTGCCATTCACGTAATAGCCGAAGCGCAAAAAAAAGGTGGAATGTGTGCTATCATTGATGCTGAACATGCCTTTGATAGTTCATACGCTCAAAAGCTGGGTGTGGACGTGGACAACCTGCTAATTTCTCAACCGGATTATGGTGAGCAGGCACTGGAAATTGCCGACAGGCTTATTCTTTCCGGCGCGGTGGATGTGGTGGTCATTGACTCGGTAGCAGCACTGGTTCCTAAAAGCGAACTGGAAGGGGAAATGGGTGATAGCAAAATGGGGCTTCACGCCAGGTTGATGAGCCAGGCATTGAGAAAGCTGACAGCAACCATTAATAAGACAAATACCATCTGCATTTTCATTAACCAGTTGCGTGAAAAAATAGGTGTCATGTTTGGTAATCCCGAAACGACAACAGGGGGAAATGCACTCAAATTTTATGCTTCCGTCCGCCTCGATATTCGCCGGATGGCGCAGATAAAAGACGGCGATGAAGCTATAGGTAACCATGTGAAAGTTAAAGTGGTTAAAAATAAAGTGGCACCGCCATTTAGAGCAGCTGAGTTCGACATTATTTTTGGCGAAGGCATCAGCAAAGTGGGCGAGATAATAGACATGGGTGTGGAAATGGCGATCATTAACAAAAGCGGAAGCTGGTTTAGCTATGAAGGCAACAAGCTTGGCCAGGGCCGCGATACTGTGAAGCAACTGCTGAACGACAACCCTGAACTGGCTGCAGAACTGGAAGGAAAAATAAGAGCTAAAATAGCAGAAGCAGCACTTGCATAAAGTACCTGTTTGTACAATAAAAAAATCCCGGCTAATCATCGCCGGGATTTTTGTTTAAAAAAAGATGCAAGGGAAATTTCAGAGAACAGTAAAATTTCCTCCTTTTCCTTCAAAGTTTATTTACGCCAGTTCCTTTTCCTGAATAGATTTCAAAAACTCCAGGGAGGTATCTACTTTGTCTGCCAGCAGAACAGCGATTGAGCCGGGTATTGCATTTTCATAAGCATATAAAATGGCTTCTTCCTCGCTTGGTATCACTTTAATGACCGCATCCTTTTTGGATTCGTGAATGCCATTTGTGAGCAGTTGGACGATGTCATCTTCGGTTCGGCCACGCAAGTTTTTGTCCATCCGAATAATAATTTCATCAAAACAACAACCTGAAATTTTCCCTATTTCAATTATGTCCTCATCTCGGCGGTCACCCGTTCCGGAAATGATGCCTACCCGTTTTGTCACATCCATTTTATTCACAAAATCGCAAAGCAGGTTTAGCCCGGCAGGGTTGTGTGCAAAATCCAGCAGAAACTGGGATTTTTTGAATTGGAACAGATTCAACCGACCCGGAGTTTGTGCAGCAGAAGGAATGAATGTTTCTAATGATTGTTTAATGTCCTCTATCGTAATGTTTTTATAAAGATAAGTCGCCAATACAGCGGGCAATGTGTTCATAATATTGTGAACTGCTTTGCCCTTGTAGGTTAGCGGAATATCAATCACTTTGTGTACCCTGATCTTCCATGTTCCTTTCAGAATGGATACATAACCGTTTTCAAACACTGCTGCAAAACCGCCTTTTTCACAATGCACTTTAATCCGTGGATTATTTTCATCCATGCTAAATAGTGCAATGTTGCAATCCAATCCTTTGCGCATTTCATATACCAGGTCATCATCTGCATTCAATATTGCATAGCCATGTGGGAAAACTGTTTCAGGCACCACGGCCTTTACTTTTGCCATTTGTTCAATATTGTCAATGCCGCCTATGCCAATGTGGTCTTCACTCACGTTGGTCACAATGGCAATGTCACAGTTTTGAAAAGCAAGACCTGATTTTAAAATGCCTCCCCTTGCACACTCCAGCACAGCAAAGTCAACTGTGGGGTCTTTCAGCACAAACTGTGCGCTCACCGGGCCTGTGCAATCGCCTTTCATCATCAGGTTGTTCTGTATATAGACACCATCGCTTGTGGTGAAACCGACCTTGTAACCAACTGTTTTGCAAATGTGGGCAATCAACCTTGTGGTCGTTGTTTTGCCATTGGTGCCCGTGACTGCAATGATGGGGATGCGGCCACTGGTTCGGTTGGGGAACAGCATGTCTATAACCGGTTCGGACACATTGCGTGGGAGACCCACAGTCGGCTCAATGTGCATACGGAAACCGGGTGCTGCATTCACTTCCAGCACTGCACCGCCGTTTTCATTAATAGGGTTGCGGAGATCTTCAGCCATAATGTCTATGCCGCAAATATCAAGGCCAATGATTTTAGAAATTCTTTCTGCCATGAAAATATTGGCAGAATGTACTTCGTCGGTGACATCCGTACTGGTGCCGCCGGTGCTAAGGTTGGCGGTTGGTTTCAGCAAAACGAGTTCGCCTTTTGGCGGCACTGTGTCTAATGTATAATTCAGTTCTTCCAGCATTTTGTGGGTAAAGTTGTCAATTTTAATGCTGGTCAGAACCTTCTCATGTCCAAAGCCTCTGCGGGGATCTTTGTTCACCTCATCTATCAGCCACTGAATGCTGTGTACGCCATCGCCCAACACACTTGCGGGAGTGCGGAGTGCTGCGCAAATAAACTTGTGATTAATGACTAACACACGAAAATCGAACCCGGTAATAAATTTTTCGCAAATAACACTGCGGCCGTAAACCTGTGCGGCTTCTAACGCCTTGACGGCATGATCCCAGTTCAGGATGTTGGTGGTGGCGCCTTTGCCATGATTGCCGTCAATAGGTTTCAGAACAAGAGGGTAACCGAGATCTTCTATGGCTTCTTTAAGTTCTTCTTCATTGCGGATGATGGTTCCCTTTGGCACCGGAATTTCGGCAGCATCAAGAAGGTTTTTTGTTTCTTCTTTGTCACAGGCAATGTCAACAGCTATGTTGCCCGTAGTGCTGGCAATGGTAGCTCTAATTCTTTTTTGGTGAATGCCATAGCCCAACTGCACAAGGCTGTGTTTGTTCAACCGGATGAATGGAATGCCCCGCTTTAATGCCTCATCTACAATGCCTCCGGTAGATGGCCCCAGGCGGGTATCTTCTCTTATTTCCCGAAGGGTCTGAATGTCCTCTGTAAGATCGTAATATAGGTTGTCGGCCAGTGCCTGCGCTATTTTTACGGCAGCTTTGGCAGCATATACGCCGGCATCTTCTTCCATGTAACTAAAGACGACGTAGTACTCGCCTTCTTTGCCCGTGCCACGTGTGCGGCCAAAGCCAGTGTCCATGCCGGCAAGTGTTTGCAGTTCAAGGGCAATGTGTTCTATGACATGACCGAGCCAGGTGCCTTCGTCCACACGGTGAAAGAATCCGCCACGATAGCTTTCGCTGCAGCGGTGTTCGACCATGCTGGGCAAAAGTTTTTCCAGCCGCTCACGGTATTCAGCATCGGTTGGTCGCTGCTCCATATCCTCCAAATCCAGGTGCATTTGAATGAGTTTGTTACGGCGAATGCTCCAGTAGTTTGGACCACTAAGGACTTTAATGTTTTTTATTCTCATAAAAACGTGTCTTATTTGTTAGAATTGAAAGATAAAGGAATATTTGGAAAATGGGAAAAAGGTAGTAAGGTTATTTAAGGATAAGATTGTTTGAAATGGATTTGGAAGAACAACTCGAATAGACCTCAATGCATAACAGGATTTCTTAAAAAAA
This sequence comes from Segetibacter sp., assembly GCA_043733905.1. Taxonomy (GTDB): domain Bacteria; phylum Bacteroidota; class Bacteroidia; order Chitinophagales; family Chitinophagaceae; genus Segetibacter. The sequence goes on along the minus strand of JAYTGA010000071.1, from coordinate 20,860 downwards.
CCTTACCAGTAAAGCAAATATTTTCTGAGAGTTTATAGACGCTCTCAAAGCGCAGAAGCGTTGTTTTTTTTATTCCCAATTTCTATCCGTTTAGCCTTAAAAACAGATAAAAGAGATTTTGGAATTCGCAAGTGTAAGAGAAGCTTTACAGCCTCAATCATGCTGCCGTTTCAAAAACATTCTTTTCATTTACTTTGCAGTTCAAATTTTGTAGCAATGGTTCACAATTTCAATGCAGGGCCGAGCATACTGCCAAAAGAGGTGTTTCAGCAGGCAAGTGAGGCGATTCTAAACTTCAATAACAGTGGTTTGTCCATCCTGGAAATAGGACACCGTACAGACATGTTTGAGGCTGTGCTGCACGAAGGCCAATCACTCATCAGGGAGCTGATGCACCTGCACCCCGACCGGGAAGTGTTGTTTCTGCATGGTGGTGCAAGCACACAGTTTATGCAGGTGCCCATGAACCTGCTGGAAGATGGCCGCACGGCTGCATACATTGACAACGGCATCTGGGGCAGCAAGGCCATTAAAGAAGCAAAACAGTTTGGCAATGTAGATGTGGTGGCCTCTTCGGCTGATAAAAACCACACTTACCTGCCCAAAGATTTCAGGGTGCCCAAAGATGCCATGTACCTGCACTATACCACCAACAATACTGTAGAAGGCACTCAATGGCATGAGATACCCGACACCACTGTGCCGCTGGTTGCAGACATGAGCAGCGACATTTTGAGCCGTCAAATGGATTTTAACAGGTTTTCACTTATTTACGCCGGGGCGCAAAAAAACATTGGCATTGCCGGGGTCAACATATTGGTGGTTGACAAAAATATTTTAGGAAAAGTAAGCCGGAAAATACCGACCATACTCGATTACAGAAACCACATAGAAAACGGCTCTATGCTGAATACGCCGCCGGTCTTTGCCATTTATGTGAGCATGCTTACGCTCAGGTGGCTGAAAAACATGGGTGGAGTGGCTGCAATAGAACAACTGAACAATGAAAAATCAGACTTGTTTTACTCTACACTCGACAGCCTGCCTGTGTTCCGTGGGCCAGTGGCCAAAGAAGACCGAAGCAGCATGAATGCCGTTTTTGTGATGGACAACGAAGAATTGGAGAAGGGATTTTTAAACGTTTGCAAGCAGGAAAATCTTTATGGTGTAAAAGGTCACCGGAGTGTAGGTGGTTTTCGTGCCTCGTTTTACAATGCACTTCCACTCAGCAGCGTGAAAGTGCTGACAGATGTGATGAAACATTTTGCGCAGCAGCATGGATAGGAGCATTTTTTAAAAAATCCTTTTCCCACAATATTAACAATCAAAAACACGTTTTAACGGCAGCTAAATTTTATATTTGGTTTTTAAACTAAAAAATAAAACAGTTCAATTATGAAAAAAATAATCACACTTGCCACGTTTGCATTGTTGGTAACAGGAGTTGCTTTTGCCGGAGAAGGAAAAAAATGCGCTAAAGGAAAAGGCTGCTGCAAAGACAAAAAAGAAATGAAGTCTGAAAAAGCAAAGACAACAAAAGTTGCTACAACAGCAGAAGTGAAAAAAGCATAATCGCTTCACTCAAAATAGTCAAGAGCCTGTGCTGAAAAGTGCAGGCTTTTTTGTTTCTGTAAAAAGCTGTTTAAAAAAGGAATTATAAGGTTGTCGTATTGAGGTTGTCAGGTTGAGCTTGTCGAAACCTTTTGCTGCTTGGAGCCCCTTCGACACCCCGCCAAGACCTATCGTGTGGACACATCTTTTATCACACTCCGAAGGAGTATCGTGTTTATAGAAAAGGGCTGTGTTTGTGGATTCCGGCTCCGAAGGAGCTTTTACAGGTTGAACCTTTCTTTAAAAATGAGTTAATCAACAAAGCCCATCATCGCATACGTGGCACCTTCGGAGCCGTAAAACACCTGTAATTTTTAATCTTGCTATAAACACGCCGCTCCTTCGGAGCAAATCCACATCCACTATAAATGTGTCCACACCATAGCGCCAAGGCGGGGCAGGGTGACACTAAGGAAACTCTTGTAAATGAATTTAAACAGCTTTCAAAATGAGAAAACGCATCGAACATTTTACGAAAACTGTTTTTTCACCGGGTAGATATAAGTCTGCTGATATACTGTCGGGTTTTTATCTTTGCATGAAAATTTTACGTTGCCAAAATACATCCTGATACTCATTTTTTCTGCCGTCTTCGGTTCGTGCCAAACGATAGATGTTTTTGAAAAAACAACTTCTTTTACTGCTCACCAATGGAAAAGCAGCGAAAAGCCTTCGTTCACTTTTGAGATAAATGATACAGCTTCGCAGTACAATATTTTTCTTGTCCTGCGGCACGAAGATGCTTACAACTACAACAACATTTGGCTAAACCTGCAGGTGAAAAGTCCAAAAGACACCATTACTATCAGGCGGGAATTCATATTGGCAAACAACCGGCAGGGCTGGCTTGGCAGCGGTATGGATGATGTGTTTGAACACCGTGTCCCGTTCAATGACAAACCCGCTTCGCTTCACAAAGGCACCTACACATTTACCCTGCAACAAGACATGCGTGAAGATCCGCTGGAACACATTCTGAATGCCGGAGTGCGGGTGGAGAAGGTGAAATAGGTTTGTCGTTTATGGTTTGTTGTTTGTCGTTGCTTATCATTTGCTTCTTATTTGCCGAAGGCGAAAAAATACTGATTGAACATCCGCCATTTCTTGTCTTAATACTCTATACTGAATACTAAATACTGGCCACTTGATACGTCTTAAATCCATCATCATTGTTTACTGGTTTCTTCTCAGTTACATTGTGGCGGCGTTGGTGTGGTGGTTTATTGCGCTGCAACAGCAAAATGGCAAAATGACCGTTTTGCGCTTGAGCGAACTGAATAGCAGCAGTGTTGATTACACAGCAAAAGCAGCAAAAATAGAAAGCGATAAAAAGCGGAAAACAGCCCAGTATATTGGCGAAGGCACCACATTTCTTGTACTCATACTCATTGGAGCCGTGTTTGTTTACAGGGCCACCCGGAGACAGTTGCGCCTGTCTCAGCAGCAGCAAAACTTTATGATGGCAATAACCCACGAACTTAAAACGCCCATTGCCATCACAAGGCTGAACATTGAAACCATGCAGAAGCGAAAACTGGATGAGGGACAGCAGCAAAAACTGATCGGCAGTACACTTCAGGAGGTCAACAGGCTCAATTCGCTGTGCAACAATATTCTGCTGGCTTCACAATTAGATGCCGGTCAGCATCCATCTGAAAAGACCGAAGTGAACCTGGGCGAAGTGGCCACAAGAGTTGTGCAGGACTTTGGTTTCCGCTATCCGAAAAGAAATATCACGGCCAGCATTGCCAGCGATATATCCATTATGGGCGAAGAACTGCTGCTGGAATTACTCATCAGCAACCTGGTAGAAAACGCGCTGAAATATTCACCAAACGATTCGCCTGTTTCGGTTGAATTGTCTGAAACAATCAACTCGGTTTTACTGAAAGTGGCCGACAAAGGGCCTGGCATTCCCGCAGGGGAAAAGGAAAAGATTTTTGATAAATTTTATCGTGTGGGAAACGAAGAAACCCGCACTGCCAAAGGAACCGGGCTGGGCTTATATTTGTGCAAGCAAATAGCCAACAGCCACAAAGCCACCATTGCCGCAGGCGACAATGCAAACAAAGGCTCCGTATTTACTGTTAACTTCAAGAAAATAACAACATGATAAGACCACATAGCATTGCCAATATATTGCTGGTAGAAGACGAAGAAAACCTGCACGATGCCCTGAAGTTGAACCTGGAACTGGAGTCTTACGAAATCACTTCTGCATACGATGGAAAGCAAGCCCTGAAAGCTGTGAAGGAAGAATATTTCGACCTCATCATTCTTGACATTATGATACCGCATGTGGACGGCATTACAGTTGCGGAAACAATCCGCTTGCAGAATAATGAAGTTCCCATATTAATGCTAAGTGCAAAAAACTCCAGCGCAGACAAAGTATTGGGGCTGAAAAAAGGTGCAGATGACTACATGACCAAACCATTTAACCTGGAGGAACTTTTGCTTCGGGTTGCCAAACTGATTCAGAAAAATAAGAAATTGCAGGACAGGGAAACGGTAGGCGATACTTACGAGTTTGGCAACAATAAAATTGACTTTAAAGGGCAGGTAGCTGTCACCCATACAAAACAGGAGATAGAACTGAGCAAGAAAGAAGCGATGCTTTTAAAACTGCTGGTAGAGAATAAAAACGAAGTAGTAACAAGAGAAAAAATTTTGCAGGCTGTGTGGGGCTACAATGTTTTTCCAACTACTCGTACCATTGATAATTTCATCCTCAACTTCAGAAAATATTTCGAAAAAGACAGCCGTACGCCAAAGTTTTTCCACTCGGTTAGGGGCGTTGGATATAAATACACAGAGTTGTAGAGTTGTGAGAGTGGTTAAAAAAGGGATAAAACTCTCTAACAGATTAACTTGGTCTAAAATGTTGCCCTTCAGGAATTTTATAGACTTTGCTCCTGATAAAACCAAGGAAATCGTTGAGCTGGTCCTGGTGATATTGCTGCCATGTTTGGTAGCCTTTTAAGTTGGCCGCCGGACCAAAGAGCCAATAATTATAGGCTTCAAACAATCCCTCCGACAGCAATTGCCGCTGGTGTTCAAACAAACGAAAAGGGAAACGGTCGTTGTAGGTGTTGTACCAATCCAAAACAAACCTTGTGCGGATGAGTGCAAGAGATTCGGGTGTAATTCCATAGCCAAGCTGGCTTTGCTGCTTAATCAATGTTTCAGCAATGGATGCACTGAAAGCATCTCCTTTTTTCAGGAAATTATTTCTGGTGTTTTCGGCAGAAACAAAAAACTTTTTATACTGCTCAAGCAGCAGGTTTTTGATTTCGGTGCTGCGTGTTGTAAAGCTTTCCATGTTCAAAAATGTTTCAGCATGAAGTATGCTACCCAGGTCATTTCCTTTTTCAGCATATTTTTTTGCCAGGAAATAATAATCGTTGGCATTGTTGGGATCCATTTCCACCCCTTTTTCCCACAACTTAATAGCAGTTTCCGGCTGGCTTTCAGAAAGCAGGTCACCATATTCACTATACAAAATACCTTCGGTCGGAAATTTTTTGATGCCTTTTTTATACAGTTTATCCGCCTCTTTTTCTTCGGCTATTGCTTTATAAGTCATACCAAGCATCTGGAAACTTTGCACATCTGCCCCGTCTCTTTCTACCAAAGGTTTGCCCACTTCTATCGCTTTCACAAAATCCCTTTTTATGTAGTAAGCAAACAGCAAATCTTTCGTGATCTGCAAATCATCAGGTTTGGTTTGCAGGGCTTTATTAAGTACAAGAATGGCATTTTCATAGTCCCCTTTTTTCAAAAAATTATTGGCTGTTTCGTGCATGGCAGCCACATCGTCTGTCGGCTGCGCCATGGCAAAAGATGAAACGAAAAGGAAAGCAATGGAGAAAAGGGAACGAAAACTTTTCTGATAATAATGAAACATGATGTGCTATTAAAAACGAATTGCCGATTGCAAAACCTTAGTTTCTCATCTTGGAAAAACTGGTCAATCAGCGGTTCATATTTTCTAAGAAATTAAATGAGTTAACAAGCCGTCACGCAGTTTGGGTTCAAACCAGGTGCTCTTTGGTGGCATAACCTGGCCGCTGTCTGCTATATCAAATAGTTGCTGAATGCTGACGGGGTAAAGGCTCATGGCAACTGCCGCTTCGCCGCTGTCCACCCTGCTTACCAGTTCGCCCAGGCCGCGGATGCCGCCAACGAAATCAATGCGGGTGTCTGTCCGTTGGTCTTTAATCCCTAATATTGGATCAAGCAGGTTGTTTTGTAAAATGCTCACGTCAAGTATGCCAATCGGGTCGTTGTTCCAGGTGTTTTCTTTTGCAGTTAGCAGATACCATTTCCTGTTCAGGTAAATGCCGAAAGTGTGGATTGAAGCGGGTTTCACCTCGTTGTCTTTTTCTTCTACTTCGAATTTTTCGGCAACAGCTTTAAGAAAATCCTGTTCAGACAAACCATTCAAGTCTTTCACAACCCTGTTATAATCCATGATGTGCAACTGGCTGGCCGGAAACAGTGTTGTCAAAAAATAATTAGACTCCATGGTTGATTTGCTGCCCATGGCAAACCGAACCTTGGCCGCAGAGGCTGCCCTGTGGTGTCCATCGGCAATGTAGGTGTTGGGCACCTCCTCTTCAAACAGCGAAGTGATGTGGCTGATGCTGGAGGAATCGTTGATGACCCAGATGCTGTGTTGAATGCCATCGTCTGCCTTGAAATCATAGACCGGGTTACGATCAGTTTTCCATTGCATCAGCAAGGCATCTATAGCTTCCACATTTCTGTAGGCAAGAAACACATTGCCCGTTTGCGCCCCTGTGGTTTTGATGTGGTTAATTCTGTCCTGCTCTTTTTCAGGGCGGGTAAACTCATGTTTTTTAATGATGTCGTTTTCATAATCGTCCACCGAACTGGTGCATACCAACCCGGTCTGGCTTCGTCCGTTCATCACCAGTTCATAAATATAGTAGCAGGGTTTGCTTTCTTTGAAAAGGACATTTCGTTGAATAAATGCATCCAGGTTTTGCTTTGCTTTTTCATACACTTCTGCTGAGTGAATGTCCACCTGTTCTGGAAGATCTATTTCGCTTTTGGTAATGTGGAGAAATGAAAACGCATTGCCTTGTGCCTCCGTCTTTGCTTCTTTGCTGTTTAGCACATCGTAAGGCCGGGAAGCCACTTTGGATGCAAGTTCAGCCGCTGGTCGCAATGCTTTGAAGGGAGAAATTTTTGCCATTAAAAGAAGAAATTAAGTGCTGCAAGATAATGAAGTCATGGCAACAGTATTATAGTATTGGGTATTCAGTATTTAGTATTCAGACAAAACGAGCGGAGGAATTTAATAAGCAGATTTTGAGAAAATTAGTGGTGAAAATGATTTTGAGTAAAAATTGAAATCTATTTATCAAACTTGGGTGATTGCGTTTCATTTGCTGAAGGCGAAAGAAATACACCACAGAATTTTTTTAAAACGTGGCCAACACCGTTACTCCACCTTTCACCACCTGGTTTAGTTCCACATTTACTTTGGTGCCTATAGGCAAAATAACATCCACACGACTGCCAAATTTTATGAAGCCTAGTTCGGCTCCCTGGTGCACTTCCTGGCCTATGGATAAGTAATTGATGATACGTTTGGCTAATGCGCCGGCAATTTGTTTCACCAATATTTCGCCTTTACTGTTTTTAATGACCACACTGTGCCGCTCATTTTCTGTAGACGATTTTGGGTGCCAGGCCACCAGATATTTACCCTTGTGATATTTATTGTAAATCACCTCGCCGCTCATAGGGTTTCGGTTCACATGCACATTGGCAGGACTCATGAAGATGCTCACCTGCAGGCGTTTGTCTTTGAAATATTCTTCGTCCACTATTTCTTCAATCACCACCACTTTGCCATCCGCCGGGCAAACAATCTCTCTTTCGCCAATGGTGAGTGAGCGATAAGGAATGCGAAAAAACGATACAATAAACAGGAACAAAAAAGCCGAGACGACAAAAACAATCCCGTTAAGAGCAGCATTGCCGCTAAAAAAAATGAACGAAGCAACATTGATAGCCAGGAAAATAAACGCTGCAATTCCGATGCTTCTGTATCCTTCTTTGTGAATAGTCATTTTAGGAAAAATTAGGTTGCAAATATATAGACCGTTTGGGGTTTATCGTTTGGTTGTTTGTCGTTGTCGGTGGTTTGTTTTATCACTACTGGGTCGTTATCACATATATAACCATACAAAAGGCGTGGCCAGCAGCAGGCTGTCGAAGCGGTCGAGAAAGCCGCCGTGGCCGGGCAATATTTGTCCGCTGTCTTTAATGCCTGCCATTCGTTTCAGTTTGCTTTCCAACAGGTCGCCAAGTGTGCCAATGACGGCTGCTATTGCAGAAATGACCGCCAGCAGGGTCATGTCATTTATCTTAAAAATAAAATGACCACCCAGCACCACAGCTCCCACACAAAGTATAGCTCCGCCAGCGGTTCCCTCCCAGGTTTTTTTAGGGGAAATGGGCGAAAACGGCCTCTTGCCAATGAACGACCCTACAATGTAAGCCATCGTGTCATTGATCCAGATGGAAGCGATGAGTATCAGCGGAATCACCCTGCCATTGTCTGAAATGATGTCTGCACCACCGCTGAAAATGACTCTGCTTCGCAAGGCTATCATCAGCCCCCACGGCAGGCTGATGTAGAGCAATCCCAACACAGAAAAGCCAAGCTGTTTTACCGAAAAATTTTTGCGGAGCACCACTAAAAAAAGCGGTAACACAACACCGCTAACAAGCAGCAGCAGCTTGCCAAACGTGCTGACCTGTGTGTGCTTCAGCACCAGTGAATAATCGGCCATCGTTAGCATAAACGCCCAGCCGCCCAGCATAAAACCATATCGCTGCGAAGGATTGATGTTTTGAAATTCAGGATCAATGAGGGCGATGATTTTATTGTATTCCATCCAGCAACCGAAGTGAATAACAGAAAAAAGCACCAGGAAACTCCACTGATTCCACATTAGCCCAATCATCATGATCATTACAAAAACCACTGCCGACAATGCACGGGTTTTAAAAGTTTCGAGGTTGAAGGGCATGAAGAGAAGAGTTTATTGGTTAATTGGGTGATTGGTTAATTTGGGGTGTAATGTTGAATGGATTGTTTCAATTCAACAAACTTTTTTGCATTAAATTACTGGCAATGTCTTTCAGGTGTGATGGCACATATATCTCTATGTCGCCAAAGTTGAGATAACTGCTGTCTTGCTTGTTAACCACCATTACGGGTACGTGGTTTTCTTCCAGCATTCCTTTAACAATGCTGGCCTGTGGCAGGTTTGAACTGGTGAAAATTTTAAACCACTGATTCATGTGTTTATACCTGTTTCTCGCCTTTGCTCGATATTCTGTAAATAAAATCATTCCCTAAAATCTCTAGTATTTTCAAAATATTGCCAAACAGATTCTTTCCATTTCGAAGCAAATAAAATCTTTTTCATCCTGCCGCAAGCCTGTTTTCATTTCTGCGAAAATCCATTTTTGACAGTTCAATTCGTGTCATTTGTATTCTTAAACTCCTGACATCTTCAGGCAACGAAATCATTTTCTTCATTGGTCATTACTTTGGGCAAAACTTCTTCCCCTTTTTTTGCAATGAAATAAACAATTCCAATTGAAATGATTGCACTGACAAAGGCCAGGTATAACGGAACCTGGATGTTGTCATCGGATATCTTTTTCAAGAATTCACTCCTGTCGCCATAATAATACGCCAGCAATGCCAGACCATTGTTAATGAAGTGGATAGTAATAGTGTACCAAATATTCCGGGTCACATGATAGATCGTACCCAGCAGCAGGCCAAGTGCAAAAATGGGAATCACTTTCAGAAGAGTGCCATGAAGCAGGGCAAAAACAGAGGAAGAAATGAGAATGGCAATCCACGGCCTGTTGCTGAGACGAAGCAATGCTTTTTGAAATGCCCCTCTGAAAAAAAGTTCCTCACTTACCGCCGGCAGCAGTGCCATAATGAAGAGGTTAAACAACAAGTCACCAAAGGAGTGCATTTGCAAAAACACTTTCATGATGCGCTCATACATAGCCTCCATTTGCAACATGCTTTTTTGAAATGAACCGAAATTGATGTGTTCATTCAAATTGCCGATATAGCCAATAAATGGTTGAATTACAAAAAGAAGCACAATAACCGGAATAAGGACAATGGGTGAAACAGTTTTCTGTATGCCAATGTAGGGCAAGGCTTTGGGCGAAGAATAATAGCCAAAAAGCAGTGCTGGAAATAAAAAGGCAATGATTGCCGAAATAATTTGAACAACCTTAAACTTCGTAATCGCCTCTGGCGAAATAATGCTGGTTGAAGTAGTAAGCAAGTCGGTTATGTCGTGAAAAAATAAAAAATTGACCAGGGAGTTAAGCAAAAAAAAGCCTCCTGCAAAGGCAAGAAACGCAAAAAACTGGATGGCTGGAGATTGATATTTTAAATAAGTGTTCATAAGAGAGCCGGGAATAACAATGTAAATTTGCAATTTTAATGAAAGCTGCAAGATACGATGCAACCGATAAATGGCAGGTTGCAAAGCAAGAAGAAATGCTGCAATAAAAATTTGGTCAACGAATATGGTTTCTATTGGAAAAATAAGGTTGGAAGGTTTCCCGCTGCTGCTGGCACCTATGGAAGATGTGAGTGACCCGCCCTTCAGAGCGGTGTGCAAAGAAAACGGTGCAGACCTCATGTACACCGAATTTATTAGTAGCGAGGGGCTGATAAGAGATGCTATTAAAAGCCGCAAAAAACTCGACATCTTCGACTACGAAAAACCGGTGGGCATACAAATATTTGGTGGCGATGAGGACAGCCTTGCCCTTGCAGCAAAAATTGTTGATGTGACCAACCCCGATTTACTCGACATCAACTTCGGATGTCCGGTTAAAAAAGTTGCCTGCAAAGGCGCGGGTGCCGGTGTGCTGAAAGACCTGGATCTGATGGTGCGCCTTACCGATGCTGTAGTCAAAGCAACGAGCCTTCCCGTAACGGTCAAAACCCGGCTGGGCTGGGACGACAACACTAAAAATATTGAAGAAGTGGCGGAGAGGTTGCAAGATGTAGGCATCAAAGCACTCGCCATTCATGGTCGAACCAGGATGCAGATGTACAAAGGCGAAGCAGACTGGACACTGATCGGTAAAGTGAAAAACAATCCGCGAATACACATCCCTATTTTCGGCAACGGCGACATAGATAGTCCTCAGAAGACCGTCGAATACAAAAACCGTTATGGCGTAGATGGCATCATGATAGGCCGTGCAGCCATTGGCTATCCCTGGATTTTCAGGGAAATCCATCACTACATGGCTACCGGAGAAATTCTGCCACCGCCTACTGTGGAAGAGCGTGTGGCAGTGAGCAAAAACCACCTTCGCCGCTCAGTAGAATGGAAGGGAAATGTGGTCGGCATAAACGAAATGCGCAGACACTATACCAACTATTTAAAAGGACTGCCTAACATAAAAGAATTCCGTTTGCGACTGGTCACACTAAAAGAAGTGGAAGAAGTAGAAGCCGTGCTGGACGAAGTGGCTCAACACTACAAAGGCTTTGAAGTGGAACGCTACCCCATTGTAATTGAGAATTATCATGAACATTGCCCGGTGTAGTTTCCAGTAATTTTTTTTATTTTTGAAACTTAAATACAAATCATGTTTGCCGCAAGAATTCTTCCGCATTACAACTATGAAGATTGGGTTGCCTGGGAAGGCCGTTGGGAAATAATTGATGGCATTCCTTATGCCATGAGTCCTATGCCTGTTCCACGGCATCAATCTATTGCCAGTAATCTTGGAGCGGTTTTTTTTAATGCCTTGAAAAGTTGCAAAAAATGTAAAGCTTACCAGGCTATTGATTTCAAAGTGGCTGAAGATACCATTGTACAACCTGATTTTTTGATTGTTTGCGGTCAGATACAGAAGAAATTTTTGGACTTTCCGCCTTCATTGGTGGCCGAAATACTTTCGCCATCGACTGCACTAAAAGACCGCCATAGTAAGTTCGAGATTTACGAAAAACAAAAGGTAGCTTACTATATCATCATCAACCCTCAAACAGAACAGGTAGAAATTTTTTCTTTTAAAAACGATGCTTATGAACTAATGCAGGATGCGCACAATTTTACTTTCACTTTTGAAGATCATTGCACTGCGAGCATTGATTTTTCTGAAATATGGTAAGAATGGTTGCATAACCCGAATTAAATTTCTTTGCTAAAGCAGTTTAAAAAATTCATGATCTTTAGGATCTGATTTTAAACTTTAAATGTATATCTTCAGTCTCAACAGAAAAAATGATTTTATGATTAAGACTCTTTGTTTTTTTTTGCTGCTTAATCTTGCTTTGGCATCGTGCAAAAAAGACGAAACCAGCAATCCGGACACATCTCATTACCTGATTTTCAAGTTCAAATTTGACTCTACACAACAGCGGTTGGATGCATTTGGACAAACGTCTGTTATGCCTGCCGGAAATGCCGGACTTAATCCTTCGTTCAATGCCATGAGTGCTCATTACATTGAGCTGGCTCCCTCGTCAGCTACATTGTTTGGAAAAGGTGCCATTATATACAGGGCAGAAGAATCCTTGGCCGGTGGGGCAGCAGCTATTGACTTTTCAAAATCCAATAAAGTTGGTAATGGCGAAGTGTTTTTCAAGATGGCTTTGAAAGACGTTCCCAAAGGCGATTATGAGTGGTTGCGCATTTCGCTGGCTTATCAAAACTACGATGTGAGATATTATGTGGACACTACTATCAGTGGCATTCACATCACCCAATTTGTGCCGGGTACAATTGCTTCTTTCATTGGCTTCAATACTTACATCACCAGCTTTAACGTAAAAACCTCAAGCCTTTCAGTCAATGGAAACAGAAAGCAGGGATTTTGGGGCTTTGAATCAACGATTACTATACCGGGGGTAGGCAGTTATACAAATGTAGATTCCGGTCAGTCAGCAGGCACAACGACAGTTGTTAATCCAATCAATTCCACATCGCCCATTCCAGCAGGATCTTGTGTTGTTACAGGGCAGATAAAGCCAGGCAAATTGACCATTACAGGAAGCGAAACCAAAGATGTTGTGGTAGAAGTTTCCTTGTCAACGAACAACAGTTTTGAGTGGAAAGATGACATTGCCAATGGCCGCTGGGAGCCACTGAAAGGCGAAAAAATAGTGGACATGGGCATCAGGGGAATGATACCAACGATTCAATAAAGGGTTAATTGGTTAAGTAGTTAACTGGTTAATTGGTGTCAATCATTTGCACCTTTTATTTTGAGTCTATTCCCTTAAAAATATTGTATTCATTCAAACTCATCCGCAATTTCCTGTCTAAATACTCAATACTGAATACTCAATACTCAATACTATTTCAGCACCCCCAACTCTTTTCCCACTTTAATGAAGGCTTCTATTGCAAGATCAAGATGATAGGGTTCGTGTGCCGCACTCAACTGCACCCTGATTCTTGCAAGGCCTTTTGCCACAACCGGGTAAAAGAAACCAATCACATACACCCCTTCTTCCAGCAGTTTTGCAGCAAAATCCTGTGCCACCGTGGCTTCGTAGAGCATAATGGGGACAATGGGATGGTCGCCTGGGTTGATGTCGAAACCTGCTTCGGTCATTTTGCTGCGGAAATATTTTGTGTTGTTTTCAAGGCGGTCCCTCAGTTCGGTGGTTTCGGTCAGCATGTCCAGCACGGCAATGGATGCACCCACAATGCTGGGAGCCAACGTGTTGCTAAACAGGTATGGACGGCTACGCTGACGCAGCAGTTCTATCACTTCTTTTTTTCCACTGGTGAAGCCGCCGCTTGCCCCGCCCAAAGCCTTGCCCAGCGTACCTGTGATGATGTCTATCCGCCCCATTACACCACGGTACTCATGGGTGCCACGGCCAGTCTTACCAAGGAAGCCGCTGCTGTGACATTCGTCTATCATCACTATGGCATCGTAGGTGTCGGCAAGGTCGCAGATTTTGTCTAACTGGGCGATTGTACCGTCCATGCTGAAAGAGCCATCGGTCAAAATTATTCTGCTCCGCAAATGTTGGGTTTCTTTCAACTTGGCCTCCAAATCCTGCATGTTGTTGTGCTCGTAGCGGTATCGTTGTGCTTTGCAAAGGCGTACACCGTCTATGATGCTTGCATGGTTGAGCGAGTCGCTGATGATGGCATCTTCTTCGTTGAACAGCGGCTCAAACAAACCTCCATTGGCATCAAAAGCGGCGGCGTACAAAATGGTATCTTCTGTGCCGAGAAAGGTGGCTATCTTCTGCTCCAGTTCTTTATGGATGTCCTGCGTGCCGCAAATGAAACGTACACTGCTCATACCATAGCCATGTGTATTAATGGCCTGGTGAGCCGCCTCAATCACTTTGGGGTGCGATGACAGGCCGAGATAGTTGTTGGCACAAAAGTTCAGCACTTTTTTGCCGTTTACAATAATTTCCGCACCCTGCTCACTAGTGATGATGCGTTCTTTTTTAAACAATCCGGCAGCGGATATTTCTTCCACTTCTTTTTGTATTCTTTGGGCAAAAGGTTGGTTCATGATGGCAATGGTTGATTTGCAGGTAAAGATAAGAGGTTGCGTAAATAGCTTTGCCAACGACTTCGTATTTTACATCTTTAATAACCGGACATGCATTTGATTTGTCCGCATGGTTTTTACAAATTTTTGATTTCGTTTTCAATAAACATTGTCAGCAATTCCCGGCTAGGCAGTTGCAGCAGGTATTGGCTTACAAACAGTTTTTCCTCCATTCCCGCCAGGGCATATTCCACCATTTTCCGGCCTTTTTCTGTACATAGTAATATGCCTATTGCACATTGTCACCGGGCAGTTTTACCTGGTCTTTGTAGCAAGCTACATAACTGTTCAGTTGCGACAGGTTACAAGATTCACAAAGTAGTATTCATCGTCAATCAATATTCTTTTTTGCCGGGCTTCAAAGCAGAAGCAATTTCCCAGTTCCAGTATAAACTTTTCCAGGTGGGTGATGAGAGCTTCTTCCAGTTCATTTTCCTCTACCAGGTGTGCATGGGGCAGATTTAGAAAGTCAAAAAATAAATAGACTTAACAGCATCGGATGGCTGTGCCGGGTTTATTTTTTGCTGAATTTCTGCAAAAGCAGTTTCATGGTTGCCGCTTAGGCCAAGGCGTTCGTATGTGAGGGTGGCTATTTGTCTTTCTAATTCTTTGATTGAAGGCGTTGTTTTGAGAATAAGCAATTCGTAAAATTTTCTTTTTAACGGGTCTGCTATTTTTATAAGCTCCGCAAAATGGCTAAACGAAACTGATTTAAAAAGTTTGGGTAAATAGTGGTTGTTTTCCGGCAAACTAAATTCGTCAGATGCTGTCCGACTAATTTGCAAAGGAATTATTTGTTTAAAATCTTCGTTGAGAAAAGGAAGCATTTTGGAGTAAGCCTGGTAAAATTGCCTGCACACTTTAAGGCTCGTTTCACCCAAACCCTTTATGCTTATTTTTTTGGCTAATGCAGGGAGCATATTGCTGCCATAATCGGCTCTATCTTCGCCCTTTTGTTCAAATTCCACAATATAAAAACCTACCAGCCAGTTTCTTAAAGTAAGATGAATGTTAACTGCTTTGATTGCATTCTGCTGAAAGTGGGTGGATGTAGATTGGATGTGTTGAACCAGGTAATCAAATTTCATGTTGACCGATTTATTTTTTTGAAAGATACAAAACAGCGTTGTCTAAACAGGTTTTTGCGAAGCAGAAAAAACCCTGATTTAATAACCCTGAATACGAATTAAAGGCAGAAGCTATTTTGCATAAAAATAAAATTTTCCACCTTTGCTGTAACTTTTAAAAGCCACCAATCGTATAACAATTACAAAAGCCAAAGGAACCGACCAAACCAATGACTGAACAACAATATAATGAGTGTGTAAACCAATATGCCGACAACGTTTTTCGCTTTGTGGTGAAGAACCTGCGGCATGAGGAGGATGCACGGGATATTGTGCAAAGTGCCTTTGAAAAAATGTGGCGGCACAAAGATGCGGTGGAGAATGACAAGAGCAAATCCTACCTCTTCACTGTGGCTTATAACCAGATGATTGACCACATCCGAAAATCAAAAAGAATAAGTCTCACAGATGAATTTGGCGAAGAAAGCAAAGGCGTGCAATATCAGTCAAGCAGCAATATTCAAAAGACACTGCACGAAGCCCTGAACCGGCTGAACGAAACTCAGCGCAGCCTGGTAATGCTGAAAGACTATGAAGGATACAATTACGAAGAGATAGGCAGAATAACCGGTCTGAACGAAAGCCAGGTGAAAGTCTATCTGCACAGGGCAAGGATAGCTTTGAGGAATTATCTGGGGAGCCGGGAAAATGTGATGTGATGGGGGTTGAGGGTTTAAGGTTGAGAGTTGAGTACATGCAGGAACAACGACAAACCCCAAACGATAAACGACAAACGGAATTTTTACAATGAAAATAAACAGGCACAATTACGAGGAATTTTTCCTGCTGTATGTTGACAATGAACTACAGCCGGAAGAACGCAAAGAAGTGGAAAACTTCGTTGCGCAAAACCCCGATTTGTCTGAAGAATTCATTGTAATGCAGCAAACTATTTTGCCGGAGGCAGACATTGTTTTTACCGGAAAAAATCTTTTGTACAAAAAAGAAGAAGGCATTTCCTTAGCAAACTATGAAAACTTTTTCCTGCTCTATGTTGACAAAGAACTAACCGCTGCGCAAAATGATGAAGTGGAGACTTTTGTACTCCAGCATCCGCAATTGCAAAACGATTTTACACTCCTGAAAAAAACGATTGCGGAACCAGCGAACATTGTTTTCAAAGAAAAAGAATCGCTTTACAGAAGTGAGGAAAACAGGCCTATTATTCCCCTGTTGTGGATGAGAATGGGTGTGGCTGCGGCCATTCTTGGATTGATAGCTTTGGTGTGGATTTTTACACAAAATTCTTCTGTGGTTAACAAAGCTTTACCCGTGGTTAAAACACAAAAAGATACAAAAAAAACTTTTCAAAAAAATAATCAACCCGCTGTAACTAATCAAACAACAGTTTCGTTACAACAAAGTGCTGGTGTTGAAAAAAAGGACTTACGGAACATTGAAAATGCCATTTCTGCCCCGCAGAAAAAGAGAGAAAAAAACAGCCCAAACCAACAGGTGAACGATGTGGCGGTTGAAAAAGAAACTCCTGTAAAAAAGCAGGAAAAGGAAGAAGTTCTAAACGCAGTGGTAGTAAAGGAAAAGTCAATGAACCAACCAGCCATCCAGGAAAACAATGAGCAAAAACAGGCAATTGCAAAACAGGATAACACAAACGATAAAACCAAAGATGACCTCATAAAACAAGCACGGACAGACGATAAACCAGCCTTGGTAAGCAATGCTGTCTATCGGGAAATTGACACCAGCGACGATGACAGAAGCCTTTACATTGGCTCGGCTTCCATCAATAAAAATAAACTGAAAGGCCTGTTTAAAAAAGCTGCCCGCCTCTTGGGCAAAGCCAACAACAGCGATGATGAGAAATAAGATTGAATAAAAAACATTTTACTGACCCACACAAAAAGCAATTTAACATGAAAAAAATCTACATGGCTATTGCAGCCTTACTGGTTGCATGCTCAACCTTTGCCCAAACGGAATCAAACAAGACAATGTCCGACACTGCCGACAACAAAATTGACACCATTAAGGTGGGCAATTTCATCATCATCAAAAAGAGAAAAAACAATAACGAGGAAAACAACACAACATCCGTCACCATTGAGCGGAAGGAAAAGAAACCGGGCAAACTCAATACCAATTGGTTCATTTTTGACCTCGGCTTTGCCAACACCAATGATAAGACTGACTATAGCAGCACCACACCCAACAAATATTTTGGGTCGCTGACCAAGGACGATTTTAAGCTGAAAGCCAGCAAAAGCAGCAATGTAAACATCTGGCTGGTGATGCAGAAACTGAACCTTGCCAAAGGATATGTGAACCTGAAATATGGCCTGGGCCTGGAAATGTTTAACCTTCGCTATGAAAAAAGTATCAATTACCAAAAAGACCCATCGCCTTATGTGTTTATGGACAGCATTAAGTTTTCTAAAAACAAGGTGTATGCAGGTTATGCCACCGTACCTTTTATGATAAATTTCAACACCATGCCGGGCAACAAAAAGAAGGCATTGAGTATTAGCGCAGGCATTAGCGCAGGCTACCTGATAGGCAGCCACGACAAGCAAATCAGCGGCGAACGGGGCAAAGACAAAACCCACGGCGACATTGGCCTCAACCAGTTCAGACTTGCATACATTGGTGAGCTTGGCATTGGCCCCATCCGACTCTTTGGAAGCTACGCTATCACCAAACTACATGACAAAGGGCTGGAACAATACCCTTATAGTTTGGGTATCAGGTTTAGTAATTGGTAAGGAAATGGAATTATAAAAAAGCCGCAGATTTTTTCTCTGCGGCTTTATATTTGTAGAAATGACTATTCCAATTTTATACTTCCTCTGCAAACTCAATGTACTCATACACTTTGCTCATTGGCAAAGCAAAGTCCAAAGCTGGTAATTCAATAGTCGCATCTATGCCTTCTGCCACATCGTAGGTGAACAAATCGTTTTCATTTTTTCGGCCAAATATTTCTACATAAGTAGACGATTGAGATACCAACAGGTAATATCGAAGCGATTTTATTTTTCGGTATTGGGCAAGTTTTATCGAGCGGTCATACCCTTCTGTTGACTTGGAAAGCACCTCTACAATCAGCGAAGGATTCTTAACAAAATAAGCATCATTATCATCTTTGTCACAAGTTAAAATCACATCGGGATAAACGTAGTAATTCTCTTTCCGTAGTTCCAGTTTTACATCGGATTGATAAGCCTGGCAGCCTCTTGGTCTGAAAGCATCATTGACCAGTCGTGTAATGTTGAAACAAATGTCACTATGGCTTCTCGTTCCGCCTGCCATTCTAAACACTTCACCATTCCAAAATTCATGGCGAACATCGGTCTCTTTTTCCAGTTGCAGGTATTCTGCGTAAGTGTATTTTCTTTTTTCTACAGCCGTTTCCATACCATAAAATTAAACATTTCAAGTTGAAAATAATTTTTTGACCGGGAAAACATCCAAAATAAAATCGGCAAAATACCTTCTTTACACTCATTTTGTGAGGAACATTTCCCTGAAAAATAATCCCATTGCATGCCAGCATAAAAATCAATGTTCCTTTCATCTGCATGAAATATTTTTGCAAAAAATAAGAAATAGACAACTCAATAAATGTTAGATAAACTTGAAGCCATCAAAGGCAGATTTGAACAGGTGGGCGTGGCACTTACAAACCCCGAAATTATAGGTAACCAAAAAGAATTTCAACGGTTGAGCAAAGAATATCGCAGCCTTGAAAAAATAGTGCAGCCTTTTGAGGAGTATAAAAACGTTCTTTCCAATTACGATTTCAGCAAAGATGCTCTCAACAGCAATGATGATGACATGCGTGAACTGGCAAAAATGGAACTGCCGGAACTGGAGGAAAAAAAAGACCGGCTGGAAAAAGAACTGACCAAGCTGCTCATTCCCAAAGACCCGCAGGACGATAAAAATGCCATTCTGGAAATAAGAGCTGGCACAGGAGGAGATGAAGCCAGCCTGTTTGCAGGCGATTTGTTAAATATGTACTTGCGCTATTGCAGCAAAAAAGGGTGGAAAACTGCCATAGTAAGTGAGAGCGAAGGAACCGTGGGAGGCTACAAAGAAGTATTGGTAGAAGTTCACGGAGAGGATGTATATGGCACCATGAAATTTGAAAGTGGTGTTCACCGGGTGCAGCGGGTACCCAATACGGAAACACAAGGAAGGGTACACACATCTGCCGCCACAGTGGCAGTGATGCCTGAGGCAGAGGAGATAGATTTTCACCTGAACGAAGCCGATGTAAAGATGGAAACTGCACGAAGTGGCGGTGCCGGCGGACAAAACGTGAACAAAGTGGAAACAAAAGTGTTACTGACACATATACCAACCGGAACGGTGGTCGTTTGCCAAACTGAAAGAAGCCAGTTGGGCAACCGTGAAAAGGCAATGAACATGCTTCGCTCAAGATTGTATGAAGAACAGGTGAGGAAGCAGGAAGATGAAATTAGCCGTCATAGGAAAACATTGGTTAGTACAGGTGACAGAAGTGCTAAGATAAGAACCTATAACTGGCCGCAGGGAAGAGTAACAGACCATAGAATCGGTTTAACCGTATATAATTTGGATTCTGTGGTTAATGGTGAAATTGATGAATTCATTGAACAGTTGCAGATGGCAGAAAATGCTGAGAAGATGGCAAATCAGGTAAATTAGAATTTTTTTCAACCAAATATAAATTAATAAAAACCAAATCATTGGTTACCAGTTCATTTTGAAAAGTTTTTTGTACTTTTCCTGAAAAATTATAACAATGTTAGAAAATCTTACAAATTTAGTTAAGCAATATGCTGGTGATGCTATTATTAATAATCCGGCCATCCCAAATGAAAAGAATGATGAAGTAGTTTCCGATGCTTCTAATTCTATTTTTGATGGATTGAAGAATGTAGTTTCCGGTGGAAATGTTAGTGATATAACAAACCTATTCAATGGTGGAGGAGATGCGGCGGCATCCTCTGCTGTTAGTCAGAATATTCAATCTGGCTTTGTTCAAAATTTAATGAATAAATTTGGGTTGGATCAGGGAAAAGCAGCCTCTATAGCGGCAGGTCTTATTCCAACGGTAATGCAAAAGTTAGTTCACAAAACAAATGATTCAAACGATTCTAGTTTTAATCTTGCGGGTATTATTGGAAGCCTGACAGGCGGCGGCGGGGTAATGGATAAATTGAAAGGAATGTTTAACTAACAGATTATTTTTCTTAGCGAACAATAAAATAACTTTGTTCTCGTTTCTATAAAGGATGGAATTAAATTATCGCTCAGAAAGAGATTAACAAACAAAAAAAATACTTTGGCACAGACTTTGCCTAAATATATCAAGACTACTGAAAAGTAGTCAAATTTTCTCATAAGCAGTTAGTTTTGGTTGCGGCCCCGATTTCTATCGGGGCCTATTTTAGTGTGTCCGGCATGTTAATAAACTATAGGGTGCAAGTCCCGAACACACTTTACAGTAGGGAGTGTTAGCCAAGAGCAAGGGTGTCGTGTGCGAC
>JAYTGA010000070.1:0-4398 GCA_043733905.1 Segetibacter sp. | reverse complement strand
GCCAAAACCCAATGTGAGGAAGATAACCAGCACAGCAGCTATCAACGGCTGCGATTTGGCAAGACCATTAAAGCCGTCAATGCTCATGTCTTCCATTTTTGCCAGCACAGCAAAAATGCCAATGGTAGCCAGCGAATAAGCCGCAGCATAGAGCAGCAAACCTTCCTTCGCCATATCATTTAGACTAAACAGTGCAAACAACATAAACCCTGCCTGCGCAATGCTACTATACGCCAACATCCGCTTGACACTTTGTTGAAACACGGCTGTTAAATTGCCAAAACCCAATGTGAGGAAGATAACCACGGCCAGCAGCCTTTCAGTTTGGCTGCCCATGGAACCATATCTTATTTCAAACAAACGGATGAAAGCGGCAAAACCAGCCACCTTAACCACCGTAGCCATGAAGGATGTAAACACAGTTGGCGCACCATCATACACATCAGGTGTCCAGAAGTGAAACGGTGCGGCAGATACTTTGAACGACAGCGCAATGAAAATGAGCAACATGCCCAAGGCTTCCAGGTAGCTCAACATTTGAGTGGAGGTTTTCTCAATCATAAAAGTGCCGCCGGTGCCATAAAGCATGGCAATGCCCATGAGCAAAATGCCGGTAGAGAACGACCCCATCAAAAAATATTTCAGCGAAGCCTCGTTGCCTTTCAGGTTCTTTTTATCGCTGCCTGTGAGGATGTAAAGTGGGATGGACAATATCTCAATGCCGATGAACAACATGAGCATATTAGTGTAAGAAGTCACAATTCCCATTCCGCACAGCACGAAAAATATCAGCGCAAAAGATTCTGCCGGGTTATTGCCTACCCGCTCAATGTCGCTGCCGCTTAACAATACATAAATGAGCGTGGCGAACAGGCAGACGGAGTTAAACAGCAGCCCAAACTTTTCAAAATGCAGGAAGTTGGTGGTGTCAATATGAAACAGTTGATAGCCGTGACTTTCGGCTACATTAAACACCAGCAAAGCCAGCAGGCCAATAGCCGCTATGTGTTTATAAGCTGCCCTACTTTTTACCAGCACACTGCTAAACATCATCACCACACCCATTATCGCCGAAAGAATAATTATGTTCATAGTTTCGTTACTCGTTAAATCAGTTTCTCGTTTCTGGTTTCTCGCTTTTCCCGCCAAATGCGGGGTTATTTCGTTGCTCGTTTTCCACTTTTTGATTTTGCCCTTTTACTTTTGACTTTATTGTCAAAGTTTCTCGATTTCACTTTCAGAAAAGCCAGTCAAATCTGCAATTTCTTTTGTTGAAAGACCTTTCTCTTTCAACTTCCTTATAAGTTTTAGCTCACCATCAAGCAATCCTTGGTCATAAGCTACTTGCTTACCGGTTTGTACAGCATAATCATAAGTGTTTTTGTTGTCCCTGAAAATTTTCAGACTGTATTCATAGCTGTCCATTTCCTGGTCGTTGAACTTGGCAAGCTCTGCTTTTTCAAATGCCTGTGTAAACACTTCGTCTTTAAAAATGGCCGGGATGGTTTGAAAGTCTTCCAGGTGTTTGATAAAGTACAACCACTTGTCCAAACGGCTTTTTAAATCTACTTCCTCCATCTTAAAATTGGGCATTTCCAAATAGATGTAGGTTAGCTTGTCATAAAAGGTTTTACCGTTTTGGTTTTTTAGTTTGATGGTATGGACTACTTCGCTTTTTTCGGGTTCATTTTCGTAATCGTCGAAAGTGAAATCCAAAATGCCAATACAATAAACCGCTTTCAAATCATAGTTCCATTCCCCTTTTTCAGCCTGCTCTCTTATGGGGAAAGTGGAATAATAAATAGTCCGCTCTTTAAAATAATTCTGCTTTGCTTTTTGCAGTTCTACAATAAACCTTTCTCCATTTTCATTTTGGCAATAAATATCGTACACCGCTTTTCTGTCCCGTTCTTTCATTCCTAACTGCTCGGTATTTTTAAAAGAAAGATTGACAATTTTATCCTGTTCAGGCAAGAGCGCATTTAGGAAATCAATGAGCATAGGTTTACTCGCCTCTTCTCCAAAAAATTTTTTGAAGCCGAAGTCGGTAAACGGGTTTATGTATTTTGCTCTCATTTTTTATTAATAATGTCCTGTTATTTTATCTCCTTATCCATAAACCAACTCCTTTTGTTGATTTATCAATTCCCTGAAATATGGATTCTTAATCGCTTTTTCTTCCAGCAAACCTATCTTCCGTTTCAGGATATCTTC
Source organism: Segetibacter sp. (assembly GCA_043733905.1). Taxonomy (GTDB): domain Bacteria; phylum Bacteroidota; class Bacteroidia; order Chitinophagales; family Chitinophagaceae; genus Segetibacter. The sequence continues at coordinate 2,184 of JAYTGA010000070.1, read as the reverse complement.
CAACGAAAACTTCAATTCAAAGTAATTGTCCGCATAATCTTCCACATTCAAGTGTGCAAAGTCAACGATCAAATCTATATCGCTATCATCATTAAATTTATCAGTCAATACTGAACCAAAGGCATACAGACTTTTCACTTTGTGGTTTTCACAAAGTTTGGAGATAGCTGCCCTGTATGGTTGAAGTTGCTTAATGAGGTTAAAATGGCTTGCTGAATATTAATGACGGTATTCTTTGGGAAGACCAAGTCTTGCAATAGCCTTTTTAGCCCTTTCCACCTTTTCAGGAAAAAGGATCATGTCGTCTAATTTATCCAAATCTTTATTGACAGTGACGACAGAAATTTTGCGTTTATTTCTTTCTTTCTCTTTCATTATATAAAATTACTGGTTTTTAATTTTGCGAGAAACGCAGTATAATTTCTATCTTTCTCAAAAACCTCCCATTCTTCATTGTATTCACCAAAAAGTATAAAATCAGCCTGCATTTCCTCTAAATATCTTGTGATTCCCATTCTATAAAGCCTGGTTCTAACTGCGTTACTTCCTTCCACATAAATCCAGGCATTAGGATGTCTCTTGCAAAAATCTAAGACCGCCTCAATGACTGTAGCCAGCACTTTTTCGCTGTCGCCGTTATTGCTAATTACTAAATCATCAATCTCATCGCTTATAGAATTTTTATCGCCAAAAGCAAGATTGTAAATCTTTCCCTCATCAATGAGCGTAAATTGAATCCGCTTGACAATAAATCCCTTCGGGTCTTCACTTATAAACTCATAGCTATTGTGTCTTTGACCTGATTCAAGGTGGTATTTTGGTAAATTCATTTAACCAAATCTGAAAGTTTTTATTGTTCTCAATTTCTCTCCATCCGCTCCGTTCCATTCATCATTCATAACTCAACATTCATCATTATTTCACCAACCCCAACATCCCTCCCGGATACACCCCAAACGCAATCACCAAAATCACCAGCACCACCAGCATGGCAGTTGCTCCCACAGGCACTTTGGTGATGACTGTTTCGCCTTCCCGCACTTCGCCGTAGAAGACTTTTTGAATCATCCACAGCGTGTAAACGGCGGCCAAAATAATACTTACTCCAGCCACTGCGGCCATCACAATGCTGTGCTGGAAAACACTGTTAAACATCAGGAATTCACCCACAAAAGAGTTGGTGAGCGGCAGCGCAATATTTGCGAAGCAAAGCACCGTAAACAAAATAGCCAGCGTGGGTGCTTTCTGTGCCAGTCCGCCCAGTTCGCTGAACTTGCGGGTACCGGTTTGTTGCTCTATCACATCCACCACTATCCACAGGCCAATGATGTTGATACCATGCGCAAACATCTGGAAAACCACGCCTTGCATTCCGGCGGCATTACCGGTAAACATGGCCGCCGCCATCAGCCCAATGTGCGCTATGGAAGAGTACGCCACCAGCCGTTTTATATCGTCCTGCCTTATCGCAATCAGGCTTGCATAAATCATCCCGATGACCGCCAGAATCATGACCACATCGGCCATCCTTACCGAAGCTGCGGGGAACATGGGCAGCAGCCACCTGATGACACCAAACACGCCCATTTTCACCATTATCCCGCTTAATACCATCGTGACTGCCGTAGGCGATTGCTCATAAGTATCGGGCTGCCAGGTGTGAAAAGGGAACACCGGCATTTTGATGGCGAACGCTATAAAAAACAACCAGAAAATAAAGTTTTCTTCACCCGCCGTCATGGGCAGGTTGCGCAAGGCGGACAAGGCAAAACTGTGTTCAGGCGTTTTATAATACACGAACAAAATGCCCACCAACATCAGCAGCGAACCCACAAATGTGTACACAAAAAACTTGAAAGTAACCGCAATCCTTTTCTCGCCGCCCCAAATGCTGCAGAGGAAATAAGCCGGTATCAGCGCCAGTTCCCAGAAGAAGTAAAACAGCAGCAAATCGGTGGCGCAAAACACACCCATCAGCCCGGCCTGTGTTAGCAGCATGAAGCCATAAAAAGCGTTTGATTTCTTATAAGTATTGCTGTAAGTGGCGGCAAAAATAATCGGGAACGACACAGCAGTCAACAACGTCAACACCTTGCCCACGCCATCCAGCGACAGCGTGAAACGGCTGCCCAGCATAGGCAACCACGGTGCGTCGTAACTGTTGTGGCTATCGCCGTGCAGCAG
>JAYTGA010000069.1:0-12711 GCA_043733905.1 Segetibacter sp. | reverse complement strand
CCTGTTACTTTTTATTACACGGGTGTGGCGGCTAATAATTCGAGCGGTTCAGGCTTGGATTATGTTTATGCAGGTTCAAATGTTTTTGTCTTACCCTTGAAATTATTGAATTTTACAGGAGCTAATGAAAACAATGCAGTGTCCTTAAAATGGCAAACCGCCAATGAAGTCAACACAGGATATTTTGATGTAGAAAGAAGCGATGATGGACAGTTTTATTTCAGCATTGGCCGGGTAAATGCCAATCAAAACACTACAACAACCACGACATATTCATACAAAGACAGCAAAGCAGCCAGCTCAGGTGGAAATATTTTTTATCGCCTGAAAATGGTGGATAAAGATGGCAAAAGCAAATATTCTGCTGTCATCAGCATTAAGCCGAAAAATGTTTCACTTGCTCTTAAAAAAATGTATCCAACTGTGTTTAGCGCAGGCAGCAACATCAATATAGAGATGATGAGTGACAAAAACAGGTTTGTCAATTTGAGTATGATAGACGAAAACGGTAAAGTTTATTTCAAACAAAATACAGCTTTGTCAGAGGGGTCTAATGATTTAAAAATAACAACCCCTTCCAATCTGCCAAAAGGAATGATGTTTCTGAAATTAAATACAGACAATTTTCAGCAAACTGAATCGTTAATTATTCAATAGCCTTTATAATACTTCGTTCTACCCTAACCCCCTATATGTGAAGAGACCTCCATTTTTGGAGGTCTTTTTTTAGTAGAAAAATTCATTGCACAATTGTAAATGATTATTTCATTTATTTAGCTTCGACATTTACGTTTTGTACATTTGCGCCACTACTAATTAACCGGTTAGCTAATAAACAAATTAAATGGAACTAAGCAAGAATTATATCCCTTCGGAAACAGAACAAAAATGGTCTGAGCACTGGAAAAGCAAAGGCTATTTCAACAGCAAACCAGATGAGCGGCCAGCTTACACAGTTGTTATTCCTCCGCCCAATGTGACGGGTGTGTTGCACATGGGGCATACACTCAACGAGACCGTGCAGGATATATTGATACGCAAGGCCCGTATGAGCGGTTTCAATGCCTGCTGGGTACCTGGCAGCGACCACGCCAGCATTGCCACCGAAGCCAAAGTGGTACAAATGCTTAAAGAAAAAGGAATTGATAAAAACACATTGAGCCGTAAAGAATTTCTGAAATACGCTTTTGAATGGAAAGAAAAATATGGTGGTATCATTTACAACCAAATAGAAAAACTGGGTTGTAGTGTTGACTGGAACAGGGTTACGTTCACTATGGACGATCATTATTACAAAGCTGTCATCAAAGTCTTTGTTGACCTTTATAACAAAGGACTCATTTACCGTGGTGCAAGAATGATCAACTGGGACCCTGCCGCAAAAACTGCTCTCAGCGATGAAGAAGTAGAGTTTAAAGACATCACAGGAAAGTTGTACTATATCAAGTACGAAGTAGAAAGTAGTAAGTATCAAGATAAGGCAAAAGGAGAAAGTCAAAACCTAAAAGCGGAAGAAAAGTATGAAGTAGAAAGTAGTAAGTATCAAGACGAAGAACAAGAAACGGAAAACGAGAAACGAGAAACGAGAAACGATTTCATCACCATTGCCACCCAACGTCCCGAAACAATTATGGGCGACACAGCTATCTGTGTAAACCCAAATGATGAACGCTATGCACACCTTGCAGGTTGCTTTGCCTACGTGCCTTTGATCAACCGCCGCATCCCTATCATCTTCGACGATTATGTAGATCCGGCATTTGGTACCGGTGCTCTGAAAGTGACACCTGCACACGACATCAACGATTACAACCTCGGCCTGAAACACAACCTGTCAATCATTGACACATTGAACGAAGACGGCACATTGAGCGAAGCGGCAGAAATATATATTGGTGAAGAACGCTTTGCGGCACGCAAAAAAATTATTGTAGAGTTGCAGGAGAAAGGTTATTTGCAGAAAGAAGAAGAATACCCAAGCCGCATAGGTTACAGCCAGCGCAGCGGTGTGGTTGTGGAGCCTCGCATCAGCACGCAATGGTTTTTGAAAATGAAGGAAATGGCCGAACCTGCATTGCAGGCCGTTGTTGGCGGTGACATCAAAATTCATCCCGGCGATAAATTCCTTGCTACTTACAAATACTGGCTCGAAAACGTGAAAGACTGGTGCATCAGCCGCCAACTTTGGTGGGGGCAGCAGATACCCGCCTGGTACGATGATAAGGGGAATGTTTACGTTGCCGAAACCAAGGAAGGAGCAGAAGAACAACTAAGAATGATGAATGATGAATTGGGAATTGAGCAAAGACTAAACATTCAACATTCAACATTAAACGAGGAAAATTCAACTCTCAACCCTCAACCCTCAACCCTTCATCAAGATTCCGATGTGCTGGATACATGGTTCTCATCGTGGCTGTGGCCGATGGAGGTTTTTAATGGCATTTCGCAGCCGGAGGACAATGAAGAAATTGACTACTACTACCCTACTGCCGTGTTGGTCACAGGCCAGGACATCATTTTTTTCTGGGTGGCACGCATGATTATGGCGGGGATGCACTACAAGGGTGTGAAGCCGTTCAGCGATGTATATTTTACCGGTATGGTCCGGGATAAACTGGGTCGCAAAATGAGCAAGCAACTCGGCAACAGCCCCGACTTGCTGGAACTGATTGATAAATACGGGGCAGATGCTGTCCGCTTTGGCATCATGATTTCTTCCCCTGCGGGAAATGACCTGCTGTTTGATGAAAGCAGCCTGGAACAAGGCCGCAACTTCAATAACAAACTGTGGAATGCGCTCAAGTTGTTGAAGATGTGGGAGAAGAATAAGTATGAAGTAGGAAGTAGTAAGTATCAAGACGAGAACCCAACAGCGAAACAAATAACTCCAAACTCCAAACCCCAAACAACTGAAGAACGAGAAACGGAAAACGAGAAACAAGAAACGAAAAACGGGTTTGAAACGAGAAACGATTTCGCCATCAACTGGTTTCAAAACCGTCTATCGCAAGTAAAGAGAGAATTGGAGCAGATGTATGCACAATTCAGGCTGAATGAAGGTTTGAAGACAGTTTACTCATTGATATGGGACGACTTTTGTAGCTGGTATTTGGAGTGGGTAAAACCCGGCTTTGAGCAACCGATTGATGCGGAAGTTTATAACAAAACAGTTCAGTTTTTTGAGGAACTGATGCAGATGCTTCATCCATTTATGCCTTTTATTACAGAGGAAATTTATCATTTGCTTTCGCAAAAAGAAGATGATTTGTGTGTAAAGCAATTTGTCAAAACCATTGAAACCAACAAAACCATTTTAGCCGAAGGCGAACTGCTTAAAAATGTGATTACAGCACTAAGAGAGGCCCGTAGCAGGAACCAACTGAAACCAAAAGAAACCATCAAACTGTACATTTTCTCTGAAAACGAAATTGCCTATAAACCTATTGAAAATATTCTTGCAAAACAGGTAAATGCCGAAAGCATTAGTTATGTGAAAGAGGCTGTGGCTAATACCACAGTAGTTGCAATAGAAAAAGATAAATTTTACATAGAAAGCGAGAAGCAAATTGATAAAACAGCGTTGAAAGAAACATTGCTCAAAGACCTGGAACACCAAAAAGGCTTCCTGCAAAGCGTATTGAAAAAATTAAGCAACGAACGCTTTGTGGCCAATGCAAAACCAGAAATAATTGACCTTGAAAAAAAGAAACAAGCCGATGCAGAAGCAAGGATTCAAACGATTGAGGAAAGTCTGGAATCAATGTGAAAATTTGAAAATGGCTCAATTTGAAAATGTGCTAATTCGATAATGTGCTGATTTGCTAATGAAATACAATGATTAATGACTCTTTAAAAATCCGACCTGCTTCTTTTGAAGATATCCCATTCATCAGGGATATTGCTTTCAAAACCTGGCCAGTGGCTTATGGTTCCATTTTAAGCAATGAACAGTTGGAATACATGCTGGAAAATCTTTACAGCACAGCATCCCTGGAAGCGCAGTTAAAAGACCATCATTATTTCTTTCTAGCACTTCTTAATTATGAAGCTGTTGGTTTTGCTTCTTTTTCACGAATGGAAGGTCACATTTACAAACTTCAAAAACTATATGTGCTGCCAGATACTCAAAAAACAGGAACGGGTTTGGCCTTGTTAAACATTGTGGAAACAACCGCGAAAAGTATGGGATGTGAACGGTTGCAACTTAACGTGAACCGGAACAACAAAGCCAAATCGTTCTATGAAAAAAATAATTTCGCAGTTATCAGGGAAGAAGATATTGACATTGGCAACGGCTATTTTATGAACGATTTTATAATGGAAAAACGGTTGTAAAAAAACTTTAGATCAAAAAAACTGCCTTTACTTTTTTCAAGTTTTTTAAATGATTTTTCAACAAAAGGCAGCGAAATTTTTACTATTATTATCCTATATTGCACTTAATAATGAAATTTATGAAAAGAATATTGACATGCGCTCTTGGCCTTTTTCTATTGGCAGCTTTGCCTGCGCAAACTAAAAAAACTTTGCATCATACAGCAGGCGCAGTAAAGTCTGAAGTAAAAAAAGAGCTGACTTCCGATGAATTGTTTTTAAAAAGAAATCCTTCAATTAAAACTTTTTCCAGGGAGCCGGGCTATATTCTCGTACTGCAAAAAAAGGACGGAACTACAGAAAAGTACATGATGGACATTTACACAGACGAAAAGAAATTTAAAGGTAATTATGGACTGCCCCCATTATACAAAAGCGTAAAAATGCCTACTCCGGCAGAAGTTAGTAATTGATTGCTTTCTTCCTAATAAAAAAGCAGCCAGCCTTTTCCATGAAAAAGCTGGCTGCTTTTTTATTTGCAGAGAGTATGTTTTTATAAAAGCCAGTTCATCCATTTAAACATAAATCCATGATTCTTGTTAATCAGTCCATACAACAGAAATAATGAGAAAACTGAAACAGGAACAATTTTTACCCATTAGCCTTGATGAAGCATGGAATTTTTTCGCTACGCCAAAAAATCTGAATGAAGTAACACCCGCTGATATGGTGTTTGAAATTACTTCAGATCTTCCGGACAAAATGTATGAAGGGCTAATCATTACTTACCGAATCAAGCCCATGCTCAATATTTCCATTAACTGGTGTACAGAGATTACGCACATCAAAGACCGGACTTTTTTTGTGGACGAGCAACGAAAAGGACCGTATAATATCTGGCATCACGAACACCATTTTAAAGAAACGGAAGGCGGTGTGCTGATGACGGACATTCTTCATTATGATATTGGAAAATCAATTTTGGGAGCCATTGCCGGGCATTTATTTGTTCACAAAAAAGTAAGGCAGATTTTTGATTTCAGGTATAAAACCCTTGAGCATTATTTTAAAAATTACCAAGAAAAATAGTTCTTAATCTCATGAAGAATATTCTCATCGTTGGCGCAGGTAAAGGAGTTGGTTTAAGTACTGCACAATTGCTTTGCAACCAATACAATCTTATTACTATTTCCAGAAATCGTACACCGGAATTAGAACAGCTCAATACTCATTTTTATCAACTTGACGCAGCTAAAGACAACCTGGATGCATTATCTGGTTTGCCGGATATTATCCATGGAATAGTCTATTGCCCCGGTTCAATTAATCTTAAGCCGTTTCACAGGCTTACTTCACAAAACTTTCTCGAGGATTTTACCCAGAATGTCTTGGGAGCAGTTGCTGTCATTCAAAAAACATTGCCCAATCTGAAAAAGGCTGATGGTGCAGCCATCGTCTTGTTTAGCACAGTGGCGGCAAAATTAGGAATGCCTTTTCACTCGTCCATTGCAGCATCTAAATCAGCTATTGAAGGCCTGGCGAGAAGTCTTGCAGCAGAATTGGCGGTGTCCAAAATCAGGGTTAATGTAATTGCACCATCTTTGTTAGATACGCCGCTTTCCTCATTTTTATTAAACACGGAAGAAAAGAAAGAAGCCTCCAACAAACGCAACCCACTGCAAAGAATAGGTACTGCTGAAGAAATGGCACAATTAGTTTCATTTTTATTAAGCGAACAAAGTAGTTGGATCACAGGACAAGTTATTGGTGCAGATGGTGGAATGGGCAGTTTAAAAACATAGACTTTAGTTGCTTTTAACTTTCGACTGATTGCCAACTTTTCAAGGTTGGCAATTTTATTTGGGGAATCCTTGCGGAAAGCATTCCACTACCTAACGTTCATTAGTGACTTTTAGTCACATAAATAACCAGCACATTAACAAGTAATTGTTAAGAAATCATTCAAAAATGCCCATTATTCCTCATCGGTCTTATTTTTGCCAAAGAAAATCATTACAACTTCTTATTAAGCGATTGCCTATTGTGATATTGAGAAAAAGTAGCAGTACCGGCGTTAAAAAATCTCTTTTTCTACAGTCATCAACCATGTCCATCAGGGGTCTAAAAATCAGTTGAATCCTGTTGCCAATAAATCCATTGAAAAAACTCTTAGTGAGCAACCAGATTGAAATGAACACCACATTAACCATACAACCTAAAATACACAGGATAGCAGTCGGTGCTTTTTTCTTTATTGCAGGTCTTACTTTTTCTACATGGGCCAGCAGGATACCCGACATCAAAAATGCGCTTCAGTTAACAGAAGCTGGTCTTGGTCTTGTTCTCTTTGCACTGCCTGTGGGTCAGTTGATTAGTCTTCCACTTTCTGCATGGTTGTCAGGCAAATTTGGCGCAAGGTCATTGCTGCTGGCCGCTTCCATTTTATATCCGCTCACACTCGTATTGCTGGCTGTAGCGGCCAGTAGTGCTCAATTGGCGGGTGGTTTATTTCTTTTCGGCCTCTGGGCCAACATGATCAATATTGCCATGAACACACAGGCGGTTGGTGTGGAGAGCATCTATGGCAGGTCTATCATGGCATCCTTTCACGGGTTGTGGAGTCTTGCAGGTTTTGCAGGTGCCTTGGCGGGGAGTTTCTTCGTTTCGCAAGGCTTTGCTCCAATACTTCACTTTTCCATCATTTGCGGCGTCGCTGGCATGATCGTGATTGCATCTTTCAAACATACTTTGCCTAATGAACCATCTGTTGGAAAACCACAGTCTTTGTTTGTAAAACCTGACCGCCGCATTTTAATACTTGGACTAATCGCCTTCTCCTGTATGGTGTGCGAGGGTGCAATGGCAGACTGGAGCGGTGTATATTTTCAAAAAGTGGTACAAACCCCTGCAAGGTTTACAACACTTGGGTATGTTGCCTTCACCGCTACTATGGCCACGGGTCGATTCGCAGGCGATTGGTTAGTCACCAGGCTTGGGGTCAAAAAAATGCTACAATTAAGTGGCAGCCTCATCTTTACAGGCTTGTTGATAGCCGCTCTCTTACCCAATTTACTAAGTGCAACAATTGGTTTTTTCCTCGTCGGTTTTGGCGTATCAGGCGTGGTGCCTATAGTCTATGGACAGGCAGGAAAGTCAACAACTATGTCGGCAAGCACGGCATTGGCAACAGTTTCAACGATCGGGTTTCTCGGCTTTCTAGTAGGTCCGCCACTTATCGGTTTTCTGGCTCAGGCATCGGGCTTACGTTTATCTTTTGCAGTGATTGCAGTACTGGGTTTAGGTACAGCAGCATTGGCTGGCAAAGTAAAAAATTATTAAATAGTCTATTACCTTATAAATAAAAATAAAATGAACAAGTCAATCATACAATTAATCGGACAGAAACAAAGATCAAATATTTTCAAAGGCGTGTATCATGCTCCACTAATAGTGGATGCGGCCTCGCAGACCGTTTACCGCAAACAGGGTTTTGCCTCGTGGCCGGTTGTTGCAAAAAACAGGGCCGGGCTGTCATCGTTTTTCTACTCGGTCAAACTAGCCTACTACAGGTTTTGGCGACGAATGCCTGGGGTTAAAAATTCATTGGGATTATAATTTCAACTGAATAAGTTGAATGCGAAAATTGCTCGAAACTGGTTCATTGAAGGTGGTGAACCAGTTTCGGAGTATTCGTGTGGGTTAATGTGATGGAGCGCAGACAATAATTGGAACAACTTATTTTAGCCAATCGAACAATCACTCCATTAAAGCGGTTGACAAACTCCATTTTTGCAACTATGCCTTGTCAAAAAAGACAAGGTAGTGGATCAATAATGAAGTTTTTATTTTAAATTGGCGGCAGATTAGCCTGATAGATTTCCGGTTTCTATCCCAAATTGACATTTACCGTCATATTTAAATTATTAATCAATGAAAAAAAAGATTCTGATTACTACAGCATTTATTGCAACATTTGGCCTTGGTTTCGCTTTCAAATCTCTAATCATTAACAATTACAGCGAACCGCCATTCAAAAAGGCAACGGGCATTGGCGGCATTTTTTTCAAATGTAAAAACCCAAAGAAGGTCAGAGAATGGTATCAAACGCATCTTGGTCTAAACACAAACGATTACGGTGCAGTTTTCGAATGGAAGCAAGGTGCAGACACTATAAAAAAGGGCTTTACACAGTGGAGTCCATTTAACGAAAAGACCAAATATTTTGAACCTTCCACCAAAGATTTTATGATCAATTACAGGGTCGAAAACCTGGAATTGCTGATTGATCAGCTTAAAAAAGACAGTGTAACAATAGTGGATAAAATTGAAACGGCTGACTACGGAAAATTTATTCACATAATGGATGTAGAAGGCAACAAAGTGGAGCTATGGGAACCTAATGACATAGAGTTTGAAAAACTTGGCCAAAAGATAGGTGCCAGAACAACAAAATAAAGTCAAGAACCCTGATAACATTGATGTGTTGTAGACCCCTGCATTTGTTGAGACTTCTTCCCTTTGAGACCTCGTATAGATAGTTTTGGTTCAAATAAAATAAACGGAGAAATATCTTAAATGAATCAACGCTTAAAAGAGGCAGCGTGCCCGGCTTTATTTTGACAACTCAAGCCTTCGCAAATTCCGAATGCCTGACTTAAAACCTGATTCATAAACACAAAAGAAAAATCTCTTTCCATTTTCCCCAAAAATAAATTGCCATCCCTTACCTTTGCCGCAAATTTTAGGACTTAAATAATAAATATATGTCGAAAGTTGGTAAGGTAAAACAAGTTATCGGCGCGGTGGTGGATGTGCAGTTTGAAACAACCCTGCCGGAAATACTCAACTCACTGGAACTGAAACGTGAAAACGGTGACATCCTGGTGATGGAAGTGCAGCAACACCTTGGCGAAGACAGCGTTCGCTGCATAGCTATGGATGGTACCGAAGGACTGGTGAGAGGCATGGAAGTGACCGACACCGGAAGACCCATCAGTATGCCCGTGGGCGATGGAATCAATGGTCGCCTGTTCAATGTGACTGGCGATGCAATTGATGGTCTGCCGCAGGTAAGCAAAGTTGGTGGCCGCCCCATTCACAACAAGCCCCCTTTGTTTGAAAACCTTAGCACTGCGAGTGAAATATTGTTCACAGGCATTAAAGTGATTGACCTGATTGAACCTTACAGCAAGGGCGGAAAGATTGGTCTTTTCGGCGGAGCCGGTGTTGGTAAAACAGTATTGATTCAAGAATTGATTAACAATATTGCCATCGGTTATGGTGGTTTGTCAGTGTTTGCCGGTGTGGGCGAAAGAACCCGTGAAGGAAATGACCTGATGAGAGAAATGATTGAAGCAGGCATTATGAAATATGGCGACAAATTCAAGCACAGCATGGAAGAAGGCGGCTGGGATTTGGACGCTGTCAACATGGAAGAACTGAAAGAATCGAAAGCGACTTTCGTATTTGGACAAATGAATGAACCACCCGGTGCAAGGGCCCGTGTGGCTTTGAGTGGCTTGACCATTGCCGAATATTTCCGTGACGGAGATGGACAAGGCAAGGGAAAAGACATCCTTTTCTTTGTTGACAATATCTTCCGTTTCACACAGGCAGGTTCTGAGGTTTCGGCCTTGTTGGGTCGTATGCCATCTGCGGTGGGTTATCAGCCTACATTGGCGACCGAAATGGGATTGATGCAGGAAAGAATTACCTCTACTAAAAATGGTTCTATCACCTCTGTGCAGGCGGTTTATGTGCCTGCGGATGACTTAACCGATCCGGCACCAGCTACTACTTTCGCTCACCTTGATGCCACTACCGTATTGAGCCGGAAAATTGCTGACCTTGGTATCTACCCTGCGGTTGACCCGTTGGATAGCACTTCAAGGATATTGACCCCGCAAATTGTGGGTGATGTACACTACGACTGCGCCAACCGTGTAAAACTGATTTTGCAACGCTATAAAGAGCTACAAGATATTATCGCTATCCTCGGTTTGGATGAACTGAGCGATGAAGATAAACTGGTCGTAAGCCGTGCCCGTAAAGTGCAGCGTTTCCTTAGCCAACCTTTCTTTGTTGCCGAGCAGTTTACCGGTCTCAAAGGTGTGTTTGTAGATATCCAGGACACCATCCGTGCTTTCAACAGCATCATGGACGGAGAAGTGGACGAATATCCCGAAGCAGCATTTAACCTTGTTGGAACGTTGGAAGATGCAATGGAAAAAGGTAAGAAAATGATGGAGGCGGCAAAAGCGTAGGTAGTATTGAGTACTTAGTATTCAGTATTTAGACAGAACCCATTTTGTTCCCAAACTACTGAATATTATTCCGCGTGTCTTATCTGAATACTAAGTACTGAATACTCAGATACTGAATTTTCGCTTGTCTTATCTGAATACTAAGTACTGAATACTCAATACTAGGTTATGGGAATGCACAATTTTGGGAGTTAAAGATTTGGAAACGTTCTATGGATTATGTGGTGAAAGTTTTTGACGCTACTGTTGATTTTCCAAAAGAAGAAAAATATGGGCTTACTTCACAGTTAAGAAGAAGTGCGGTTTCTATTCCAAGTAATATCTCAGAGGGTGCAGGAAGAGCTACTAATAAGCAATTCAAATATTTTTTGGAAATAGCAATGGGCTCTTGCAACGAATCGCAAACCCAAATAGAACTGGCCTTTAGATTTAATTACATTGTTGGAGAGAACTATCAATTTTTAGTTGATGAAGGTTTGCAGATTTATAAGATGATTTTAGCCTTTTATAATTTTCTGCCCGAAAATGGCTAATAGTTTTGTTCTTTCTGAATACTCAATACTAAGTATCAAATATTAATCACTATTTCGCTTGTCTTGTCTAAATACTAAGTACTAAATACTGAATACTATGATCTTAGAAATTCTCACACCCGAACGCCGACTCTTCAGCGGCGATGTTTATGGAGTTCAATTGCCGGGCATTGATGGCAAATTTGAAGTGTTGGACAAACACGCCCCACTGGTGAGTGCCTTAGGAAAAGGCAACCTCAAAGTGCTTCGTGATAAAACAAACACAACCCATTTTTCCATCGAAAGTGGCTTTGTGGAAGTGTTGAACAACAAAGCGACTGTATTAGTGGAAGGTGCTACTGAATTGTAAAAATTCTTTGAAGAATATTGAGAAAGGCCATCTTGCAAAAGGTGGCCTTTTGTTTTTGTATGCCCATCCTACATCTAATATCTAAAATCAAACGTCTAACATCTACTTTGAAGAATATTAAGAAAGGCCTTCTTGCAAAAGGTGGCCTTTTTTTTTATATCGGCTCCTCTAAAATCTAAAATCTAACGTCTAACATCTTAACCTCTATTGACCCGCTTTGGAAGTGTCTGCCACGGCATGAAACACGTTGAGGATAGCATTGCGCATGTTGTCTAAATCCTGCAGGCGTTTTTGTTTGTCGCCTATTTTGCCGTTCAGATTTACAATCCGGTCTTCCATGTCTTTTATATCATCATCGGCGGACTTGGCTGCGTAGCCTGCTTTGAGTGCTTTGGAAGCTTTTTTGTCTGCTTCTTTCAGTTCACTTAGGTCTGCGTTGGCCGCTTTGGAGGCTTGTTTACTGCTCTCCCCTGCGGCTGTTTTGGCATCGGCATGTGCGTTGGTGGCTTTTGATTTCAACAAGGGCAGTTCATTTTGCGACACTTCCAGTTTGGCTTTCAGTTTCACAATGTCGTTGGTCACATCCAGGTATTCCCGGTTTAGTTTAATGGTGTCGGCAGCGGTTTTATACTTTTGCGAAAAAACAAAGGAAGAAAGCATGGACAAGGCGATGATAAATACTGTTTTTCTCATAATAATTTTTGGGGTTTCCGTTAAATTTCGTGCCAAAAGTAAAACGTTTTTCGTTTCTGGTTTTTTGTTTGTCGTTGTCCGGTGTTTGCTGTTTTTGAGCCCGGCAATTGTGCCTTGTGAGGCTTCATTGGCGTCGCACTCTTTTACGGTATCGCTTTATTGGGCTTTTTCCACGTTTTGCTTTTTTTAACCGCAGAGAAAGAAAGAGTTTTCACGGAGAGAAGAAGGAGGCATTTAGTATTCCTCTTTCTTCTCTCTGTGTTGTATTTCTCATGTCTTTCTCTGTGGTAAGAAAAATCTACTTTATTTTCTCAAACCCTGCCACCACAGGCTCTTTGTCGGCAGGGAAAACATGGAGGAAGTAATGCCCCGCAGCAAGCTGACTTATGTTGAGCGACTGTAAAGAACTGCCTTGCTGCACTGTCAATTGTTTTGATAAAACAATCTTTCCATCTTGTGCCAGCACCTGCAAATTGAGGGTTGCTTTTTGATTGCTTTCTATCTGCAACTGCAGGATGTCTTTTGCGGGATTGGGAAAAAGGACAATGTTGAATGT
>JAYTGA010000068.1:0-15087 GCA_043733905.1 Segetibacter sp. | reverse complement strand
TCAGGCAAATGGCAGAATTAATGCCTCAAAAAGTATGGACTGCTGATGCTAAAGGCAATAAAAACTATTTTAATAAAACCTTACTCGATTATGCCGGATATAGTTTTGAAGAATTAGAAGGTGATGGCTGGCAAAAGATTATTCATCCCGAAGATTGGGAAATCAATAAGATACAATGGGAGAAATCTATAAGCACAGGGCAGGATTATGATGCAGAGAACAGGTTATTGCGTAAAGACGGTAAATACTTCTGGCACCTTACACGGGCAGTCGCTATAAAAGATGAGGATGGAAAAATAAAAATGTGGGTAGGTTCTAAAACCGAAATACAGGAGCAGCGGAAACAAAAAGAACAATTGGAAAAAGCGGTCAAAGAAAGAACGGTTGAGCTGCGGGAAGCCAACGAAAGCCTTCACCAAAAAAATGAAGAACTCTATAAAATGAATAAAGAGCTGGAAGCATTCACTTATGTGTCCAGCCACGATTTGCAGGAGCCGCTTCGCAAAATACGGACTTTTGCAGGTCGCATTTTAGAAAGAGAAAACCAAAACCTGTCTGCAGACGGGCAATATATGTTTAAGCGAATGCAGTCCGCCTCAGCCAGGATGCAGTTGCTGATCAATAATTTACTTGCCTTTGCCCGCCTGGGCGCAGCCGAAAGAAAATTTGAGACAGCAAACCTTTCTGTCATTATTGAAAGTGTAAAAAAAGACCTGGAGGATACCATAGCAGAGCAACATGCAACAATAGAAGTAAAAGGAACCTGCACAGTCAACGTGATTCCCTTCCAGATTCACCAGCTCATGTTCAACCTTAT
Organism: Segetibacter sp.; assembly: GCA_043733905.1. GTDB lineage: Bacteria > Bacteroidota > Bacteroidia > Chitinophagales > Chitinophagaceae > Segetibacter. The sequence goes on along the minus strand of JAYTGA010000068.1, from coordinate 14,270 downwards.
CAGCAATGCGCTCAAATTTGCAAGGCCAGGCGTGCCTCCACACGTCACCATCAGCAGCCGCACCATAAAAGCCAACGGACAGGATAACGAAAACCTGGAACCCGACAAAGAATATTGCCACATCAGCATAGCCGACAATGGCATTGGGTTTGAAAAAGAGTATAGCAAAAAAATATTTGAAGTATTTCAAAGGCTGCACAGCCAGGAGGCGTATGCAGGCACAGGTATTGGGCTTGCCATTGCACAAAAAATTGTTCACAATCACCATGGGTTTATTACGGCAACAAGCGAACTAAACCAGGGTGCTAGTTTTGATATTTATATTCCCACCTCTACTTCCGGACTGGTGTAGGCTCAAACGGCCGGGCTTCGTTGTTTCATGGGAGATGAATTCTTCTGTTTCTAAAATGCTTCGCATGTTTTTTATAATTCCATTGCTGCGCTGACTGTCAGTATGTAAAATAAATTATGTGAGTAATTTGTTTTTTTAAAAAGTTATTTCAAAAAATGCACTCTATAAGCAGAATGAATCAACCCAAAATTCATTTAGAAAAAATACTCGCAGGCGGTTAACACTTTCTCATACTTTTTATTATCTTTACATCCCTCCCCTAATTCCTTCCACCCCGATTCTGTTTTCGAACTTAAATCCATTGCTATGTCACCCAAAAAGACAATTCTCGTTGTTGTTTGCCTTGTTTTTTTTGTCGCCATCTTTACGGCACAAATAAATAAAGAAAAGCCTGACCCAAAGAAAGGTTCCAGCTACATGCCTGTTATTGAAGAGCCATTAGATGTGGTAATGGCAAGAGATAAAGCACAGAAGGAAGAAATAATGGAACGCCAGATGAAGCTGTTAAATGAGCGTTACAACCTCTCTAAAAATGTGACCACAGAAGTGACCATGAGCAAAGGAAAGCCTTTGCCGGTGGGACCCACAGCCCGGTTGAGAAACGGCATGACATGGGATCAGCTTGCAGCCATGTCGCCCGATGAAATAAAAGAGAAAAGTAGTTTTCCTTACCTGCCATTGCCCCATCCTAATCATCCGGTGGGCGGCATGATATTCACACAGGCGCAGATAAAATTGCTGCCACGCCTTAAACGCTTCGACCTCGACTTTGATTTGCCTGATCATTTTCTGCCGGAGTTTCCATCACCGGTTTACTTAACCACACACAAAGAAATGGGTGATGTATCGCAAGGCAAAGTAATAACTGCTGATAACTTTTATGATTTATTCAATGGCATACTAAACCCTAAGCAACTTGAAGGATTGAGGCTTTTAGTTACGCAATTTCCCCAACAGCAATTCAACAATACATCCGACCGAAAAACAGACAACAAGGAAGGAATGTTAGGTGTCGCCTGTCTTGACTGCCATGTGAACGGTAATACTTCAGGAGCTATTCATTTGGTAGGTGATATTCGTCCACAAGAAAAGCGGAATCGCATAGAAACACCTTCATTGCGTGGAGTGAACATTCAAAGATTGTTTGGTTCGCAAAGAGCATTAAAGACGGTAGAAGATTTCACAGAGTTTGAGCAGCGTGCTGCCTATTTTGACGGCGACCATCTCACCGCTGCAAAGAAAGGCGTAAACGTGCTTGAAAGAGGAAGCCAGGTGCAATTCATGAGTGAGTTCCAGGAAATCCTTGATTTTCCCCCTGCACCAAAGCTTGATGTGTTTGGCAAGCTCGATCCTGCAAAAGCAACCGAATCAGAATTGCGTGGCGAAGCACTGTTTAATGGCAAAGCAAAATGCGCAAGCTGTCACGCTCCTCCATATTATACTGACAATACCATGCACGATTTAGCAGTAGAAAGATTTTATAAAACACAAATGACAAACGGAATGCTAATCCGCGCAGAAGGTCCCATCAAAACATTTGTGCTGCGGGGAATAAAAGACACTCCCCCATACCTTCACGATGGCAGGCTTTTTACTTTGGAAGACACTGTAGAATTCTTCAACCTCGTCCTGCAATTGAAGCTGAACGGTAATGAGAAGAAAGATATAGTTGCTTTTATGAGGCAATTGTAAAAGCAGGTTTATAATGCCGGGTATTCTTTTTAGTCATTAATAAAACAATTTAAAATGAAACAGTTCAAATTTCTTGTGGCAACAATTGCTACGGGTGCAGTGTTGACATTGTCGTCGTGTAAAAAAGATAATTTTCAGGCAGACAATCCCGAACAGTCTGATTTGAAAACAATGATGAAGGAAAGTGGTCAAAATCCAGACGAGCTGGCACTTTCATCTAATCAAATGAATGCAGCAAGGCATCACAGCGACCCTTATGTGTACACTGAAAGTAACGATCTTGATTCTAACCGGATATTAGTGTATGAAGAACACCCGGACGGCACTTTAACAACCGACGGCATGGCCACCTCTGGTGGACAGGGAAATGGCATGGGGCTTGGTTCGCAAGGTTCTGTAATACTAACCGACGACCATAAATGGCTTTTTGCAGTCAACGCAGGCAGCAACTCTATATCCTCTTTTAAAGTGGATAATGATGGAGCACTTACCCTTAAACATACCGTGTCGTCTTATGGCAACACACCCGTAAGTGTTTGCATAAACAACAACAAATTGTATGTAGTTAATTCCGGCAGCAGCGATATACAAGGTTATAGGGTAAATGCAAACGGAACAATGACACCCATCAACGGCTCGCACCAAATGCTGAGTGCTGCCAATGCAGGCCCTGCTCAAATATCTTTTGGACCTAATGGCAATTGGGTAGTTGTTACTGAAAAAATGACGAATAAAATAAGCCGGTTCAATCTGAATGGTGCAGGCGCCTCAGGAGCAGCAGTTGTAACCGCTTCTACAGGTCAAACTCCTTTTGGATTTAGCTTTGCTCAAAACAAATACATGATCGTTTCCAATGCAGCAGGCGGGGCGCCAAATGCTGGCTCATGCACCTCTTATGGCAGCAGGAACGGAAGCTTCAATCCTATAAATGGTTCAGTAGCAAACGCTCAGTCTGCGCCTTGTTGGGTTTCCACAACAGCATTTGGCAGGTATGCTTTTGTGACCAATACAGGAAGCAACAATATTTCTTCTTATTACATCAACCCCTCCGGGCAGTTGTATTTAGTAAGCGCAAACCCCACAGCATCGGGCATGGCTCCTATAGACATAGTAGTTTCAAGAGACAATATGTATGTATATGCACTTTGCTCCGCTGACCATACAATTTATTATTACAGTCGAACACAGTATGGAGGCATTAGCCTCATCGGGCACATCGAAGGTTTACCCGCTCATGCAGCTGGTCTTACAGAATATTGATGGTGTAATTATTTATCCTTTTTATAGCCTGCAATAATGTTGCGGGCTATATTTTTTTAAATTTTCGCAGACCAGTTTATTTCTAGTTTGCATCTTTTTTTAACACTGCACAAATGTCACTCATCATTGAATATTCATTAATTATTGCAACACTTTTATTTGCTTTCAAAGTTGTTCTCTTATTTCTACATAAAACCAATAGATGGAGATTAATTCATTTTTTCTATTTTCACGATCAACATTTCATTTACACAGACCAGGCAAAAAAAATTGCGCAAAAGCGACTTCAAAATTTTCTTAGCCGAATTTTGTTAGGTTCAATTTGTCTGATTTTTTTGTTCTTCATTATCTATGCTTTTAATTTGCAGTTATAACTCAAGTTCAGCACGCACAAGCAGCATTTGAATTGTGTCATAAGTTAGTGCACTTTCATAAACACTACAACCAAGAGATGGACATTATCAGGATTGCTGAAATTGAAGACTTAAAATCAATCGTCCACATTTACAACATGGCTGTTCATTCAAAGTTTGAAACAGCAGATACCACTGAAGTATGTTTGGAAAACAGGCTTGATTGGTTCAAGGGTCATAGCCCTGATGTCTTTCCCATTTTTGTTTATGAAGTAGATGGAACTGTAGTTGGCTGGATCAGTTTAAGTCCATATAGAAAAGGCAGACACGCATTGAGATTTACCATTGAGATCAGTTATTATGTTCACAATGATTTTAAAGGCCAACAGATCGGCAGCAAACTAATAGAAACAGCAATTACTGAAAGTAAAAAACTGAACTACAAAACCCTTTTTGCCATCATTCTCGACAAGAATGAGCCAAGCATTCAATTGCTCATCAAATATGGCTTTACCAAATGGGGACACATGCCCGACATAGCAGATTTCGATGGAATAGAATGCGGACACGTTTATTATGGACGCAGATTATAAGGTTTCTGCACAACCAACAGTTTTTCGCCGGTGTTGGTGTTCTTCACCAACAGCTATTTTCGCACTGCTGGTTTTCTTAGCGAAGAGGAATTAAATCTACTATAAAACCCAGAACTCCCGATGAATCAGGGCAGGTTTCGCTGCTGTAGGTGTTCTTCACCAACACCCTTTTCCCCAATCATCTCCTTTTGTTTAAACTTCCGCCGCTGTTGGTGTTCTTCACCAACAGCTATTTTCCGCTTTTTTCACCAACTTGGGTGTTCTTCACCAACACTTTTTTTTCCCCAATTATCATCGTTTTGTTTAAACTTTCCCTACTTTTTTAATCCAGCCGTTTAACATTTTTGATTGACTCACTTATAAATGTGGATTTAAATCTACGTTCAATGCTGTTGACAGGAAAAAAGAAAAAAGAAAACCCTTTTTTTAAAAACCAACTCTTATTTCCATTCGTAATTGCCAGTGGTTTGATAATTGTTAATTACCAAACCAGTTCGTTAAAAAATTTTTTAAACAAAAAAACTTTAATCATGAGAGAAAAATTACTACAATTTAAAGGTTGGAAGCTTTGCTTCGTGCTGCCTTTATTTGTACTTGCCCTGAACAGGGTCAATGCCTCCTCCCACAGGGAAGCACCCTTAATTAGCCAGGATCCACTGGCCGACAACACAGATGTGTATGCTTTTAGAAGCCCCGGCGACACCAACACGGTGACCATTATCGCCAACTACATTCCTTTTGAACTGCCGGAAGGCGGCCCAAACTATTATACGTTTGGCTCAAACATCAGGTACGAGATCCACATTAAAAACAGTGCGACCACCAAAGGCGATGACATTACTTATCGCTTCACCTTTAGCCAGGTCAACCAGGACAGCACAACATTCTTCAACATCAGGCTGGGACAGCAAAACCTGAAAACGACCTACACCTGCGAAAAGAGTATTGCGGGTGGCCCTTTCACCGCTATTGTAACCAATGGTGTGGTGCCTCCGCCAAACATTGGCCCACGTAGCATCAGTGGTGCTGCAGGATTAAACACTCCTGATTACAACACTTTGATCACAAATGCAATTGCCACAGCATCCACCAACGAGCAGGTGTTTTGCGGCCCCGCAGACGATCCTTTCTTTGTTGATCTTGCAGGTGCATTTGACGTAGGAAACTTCCGTCCTGAAGGCAACAGTACCAATGCCCCTAAAGACGGATTGGCAAGGTTTAACGTGCATAGCATTGCGTTGAAAATACCTATCAGCATGTTGCAGAAAAATGGTAAAACAACTGCACAAGCCACCAGCATACTTGATGGTGATTTTGTAATTGGTGTGTGGGCAAGCGCAAGCCGCCCTGCTGTTACAACAATTGATAGCATGGGTAAAATTGGCTTTAGAGGCGATTATGTTCAGGTGTCAAGACTTGGTATGCCGCTAACCAACGAAGCCATTATTCCAGTTGGCATGAAAGACAAGTGGAATGCTACTTATCCTAACACTTCTCAAGACCTTTCATTTGCATCTTATTTCAAAAATCCTGAATTGGCTTTGTACATGGATCAGTCTGCATTTGGTGCAGCCGTCCCTTCTTTAAATGCTCTTCGCATTCAAACAAATTCTTTAGGTTCTTTTGATTTTAGAAATGGTAAGAAAGGTTTGTATTCTTTAAAAGGTTCTGCTGCGGTACAAGGTACTGCCCTGGATGATGCTCTTTATGGAACTATACTTCTGCCAGACAGCATGAGTCCACGTGCGGTTGATCTTTTGCCTATCTTTTATACAGGAGTTCCCAATGTTCGTCCTTATCAATTGGCAACGGGCAAAAACGGAAATCCTTTAGCCGCAGGCAAACCATTCATCAACAACTTTTTGCCAACCCTTGGTGACATGCTTCGCTTGAATATGGCTGTTCCTGTTACCCCTCGCAACGATCCTAATTTCAGTTCTCTTGGTATCATCAAAGCTGCAGTTTTAGGATTGACCGATGCTAATTACAATGGCAATACAAATATTCAGTTCATCCCCAACATGGATGGTTTCCCCAATGGGAGAAGACTGGAAGATGATGTTACTACGATTGAATTACAAGCGGTTTCCGGTGTTGCCCTCGCAGCCATTGGTTTGTGGTACGATGATTATTCTGGCAGCGGAAGTCCTGTGACTCCAAAGCTTGTTAGCGTTCTAAGCTTCACATCAGGGCCTACCAGCAACGACACCACTTTCAAAACTTCTTTCCCCTATGTGCAAACACCGTGGAGAGGATATGATTACACTTTAAAACCACGGTTCTAACAAATCAAAATATTATTTTTTATGAAAAAAATTGCAAACCTGTTTTCAGCCATTTTGGTTTGTTCATGCCTCATACAAACCAGTGCAAACGCATCTTCCCACAGGGAAGCGCCGTTAATATCAAACGATCCTGTTGCAGACAATACTGACCTCTATACATTCAGAAGTCCACAGGATACAAATAAGGTGATCATTATTGCCAACTACATTCCTTTTGAGCATCCTGCTGGAGGTCCTAACTGGTACACATTTGGTGAAAATGTCCGCTACGAAATTCACATTGACAACAACACAGCCACACCAGGCGACGATATCATCTATCGTTTTGTGTTTAAGAATTTCTACGAAGATTCCACTACATTTTTCAACATCAGGTTGGGTAAACAAAATCCGAAGACCAAGTATTATGTTCAACGTAGTACAGACGGCGGAAACACATTTACCACAATCCTTTCTCCAGGTATAGTTGCCCCGCCAAACATTGGCCCACGTTCTATTGAGAACGCTACAGTTGGTCTTGGTTATTCCAACTACGACCAGGCTATGTTGTCGAACGTGAAAAGAACTCCTACCGGAGAAAGAATCTTTTGTGGACCAGCCGACGATCCGTTTTTTGTGGATTTAGGTGGAGCTTTTGACCTGGGTGGTTTCAGGAAAAACGGACGTGACGGACTTGCTAAGTTTAACGTTCACAGCATTGCTCTTGAAATTCCTATTACAACTTTGCAGAAAAATGGAAAGAATACTTCGCAGGCAACTAGTATTCTTGACAATGACTTCGTGATTGGTGTGTATGCAAGTGCAAGCCGACAATCTGTGACAGTTAGAGACTCTACCGGCAATCAAAGAATCAATGGCCAGTTTGTTCAGGTGTCCCGCCTTGGTATGCCACTGACAAATGAAGTTGTCATTCCTATTGGTCAGAAAGACAAATGGAATGCATCAAGTCCTGCCAATGATATTCAATTTGCTTCTTACTTCAAAAATCCTGAGCTTGCTTTGTACATGGATGATTCACAATTTGGAACAGCAGTTCCGGGATTGTCTGATTTAAGAATTCAAACGAATTCATTGGGCTCTTTTGATTTTAGAAATGGCAAGAAAGGATTGTATTCTCTTAAAGGTTCTGCTGCAGTGCAAGGCACTGCGCTTGACGATGCACTTTACGGCAATATCCTTTTGCCAGACAGCATGAGTCCACGTGCAGTTGACCTTTTGCCAATCTTTTATACAGGTGTTCCTAACGTGAGACCTTATCAATTGGCCACTGGCAAAAATGGTAATCCCCTCGCTGCTGGTAAACCTTTCATCAATAACTTTTTACCAACCCTGGGCGACTATTTAAGATTCAACATGGCTGTCCCTGTTACACCAAGAAACAGTCCTGATTTTAGTTCTTTGGGTATTATAAAAGCTGCTGTATTAGGTCTTACAGATTCTAGGTTTAATCAAAATGCAAGCCTTCAATTTATTCCAAACATGGATGGATTTCCCAACGGAAGAAGGTTGGAAGATGATGTAACAACTATTGAGCTTCAAGCTGTCAGCGGTGTTGCTTTAGCAGCCATTGGCCTATGGTACGATGACTACAACGGATCAGGAAGTCCTGTAACTCCAAATCTTGTCAAAGTGTTGAGTTTTGATGCAGGTGTTACTAAAAATGATACAACTTTCAAAACAGTGTTCCCTTTTGTACAGGCACCATGGAGAGGTTTTAACGGAGCTTCATATTCAGGCACTTTGCTTCGCAGCCCTGCCAACAGTTTCACTTTTGTAGGCGATAAAATGGATAATAGTGTTCAACTTAGATGGCATGTTGCCAGCGAAGTGAAGAATACAAATTTTGAAGTTCAACGCAGTGCAGATGGAAACATGTTTAACAGAATTGCCAAAATAGATGTGGTGAACGCTGGCAGAATGGATTACGATTATACAGACAAAACCCCTGATTTAAGTGGTGTCAACTACTACAGAATTAAGCAGGTGGACGTGTTTGGAAAAGTGAAATATTCTGACATCAGAGCAATTGAATACAACAATAAAACTGTGATCAATGTATTGCCAAATCCGGCCTCAGACTTCATAAAAGTTTACTCAAAAGAACCAAAAGTTCAGGTGACTATTTATGATAAAAGCGGCAAGCGCATGGCATCTCAGTTGATTATAAACGGTGAAGGGGAGTTCAACATTTCACAGTATAGCAAAGGTTCTTACCTGCTTGTTACAGAAAGCAATGGTAAGAAAATTGAGACTAAGCAGATCATTAAGCAATAGTCCTTTTGAAAAACATAAGACAAATTGAAAGTAGCCCGGTTTTTAAACAAAACCGGGTTATTTTTACCTTTTATTTTATTCATTTACTAACTCTAACTTTTTCAATTCATGAACAAGAAACACATTTACAGAATCAGCATCATCATCTTTTTTATAGCGGTCGCAGGCATTATTTTTAATTATAACCGCAAGCAAAAAGAAAAAGAGCAGGCAGTTTATCAACTGTTGCCACGCAAGGGTGCTTCGGCCAACTCTGCCGAGTGGAAAAATGTACAAATGAATGCCGATGACCTGATGGCTGCTCTCAAAAAAGATCCGCAGGATCCGAAAGCCAATATTAAACTTGCAAACCTCTATATTCAGGAAGCCAGGGAAACCGGCAACCGCGTTTATTATGACAAAGCTGCCATGCACTGTGTCAATACCATTTTAAAAAATGATTCGCTTGACTTTAATGCCCTGGTCTATAAATCACTTATTTACCTTTCCCAACACCACTTTGCAGACGGGCTGACCGCCGCTCTCAAAGCCCAGGCAGTCAATCCTTACAACGCCTATGTTTATGGATTAAAGGTGGACAGCTATGTAGAACTAGGCATGTATGACTCTGCCATAGCCAATGCAGACAGGATGGTGGCCATTCGCCCCGACCTTACCTCCTACTCCCGCATTTCTTATCTCCGCGAAATATTTGGAAACTACAAAAGCGCCATTGAAGCCATGAAGATGGCAGCCGAAGCAGGTGGCCGTGGCGATGAACATACCGAATGGACACGCAGCCAGTTAGGCGCACTTTATGAGAAGGTGGGCGATTATAAAACTGCACAATCCCTTTACGAAACATCCCTTTCCATGCGGCCTGATTATCCCTATGCAATCGCCGGAATGGCAAGGCTGGCGCAGGCAAAAGGCGATTACAAAACATCCATCGCTTTGTATGAAAGAGCCGATTCTCTCATTTCTGATAACTCTTTTAAAGAAGAACTTGTAGATCTGTATCGAACAACCGGCAACAATGCCAAAGCAGACGAAACAGCCAAGGCTGTAATAGAAGATTTATCAAAAGATGCAAAGGCGGGTGACAAAGATGAATCCATTGGTCACTATGCAGACAGGGAACTGGCTTATGCTTATTTGAAAATAAAAAACAACGACAAAGCATTGGAACATGCCCTGCTGGAGTATAACAGAAGACCTGATAACATTGATGTAAACGAAACAGTTGCCTGGGTTTACTACAACCGTGGAGAGTACGACAAAGCTTTGCCCTACATAAAAGTGGCATTGAAAACCAACTCAAAAAATCCGGTGTTACTTGGAAGAGCAGGCTTGATCTATTTCAAAAGCGGTGATAAGCAACAAGCCAAAACACTGCTTCAGGAAGCCATTGCATCCAATGCTTACATTGGCAGCGCTTTGACAACAGAAACACTTGCAGCCAGCCATAGCATGTAATTTTTGAACAGCCAATTCAAAACCGAACCATTGAAGAAGTATTGCATTGCATTGTGCAGCCTGCTGCTTGTAGCTGTGCCGTCATTTGCGCACACCATCAACTATGTGTTGGAGAAAGCACCTACGGACAAGGTCATTTCATTCTACATGAAACTTGGCTACACACACATCATTCCCGAAGGGTTAGACCACATACTTTTTGTGGTTGGCTTGTGTTTGCTAAGCAATAAAGTCAAAGTCATCCTCTGGCAGGCGACAGCATTTACAGTCGCTCACTCCATCACGCTGGCATTGAGCATGAAAAGTATTATTGTGGCACCAAGTGCAGTGGTGGAGCCTATCATCGCTTTATCAATCCTGTTTGTTGCTGTCGAAAATCTGCTGTTAACCGAACTAAAGCCTTGGCGGATTTTGCTGGTCTTCATGTTTGGCCTTATCCACGGGATGGGCTTTGCCAGTTCGCTGAATGAAATCGGATTGCCGCGAAACAAATTTGCTACATCTATTTTGTCTTTCAATGTAGGTGTGGAGCTTGGGCAGATCACCATCATCCTGGCGGTTTTCATGCTGCTTGTTATCCCCTTCGGAAAAAATAAAAACTACCGCAAATGGATTGTAAATCCGCTGTCGGTTTTAATTGGTTTAATCGCTTTGTATTGGACTGTGCAAAGGGTGTTTTTTTGAGAAATTGGCAGAGAATTGTAAATTTGTAAAAACTTTTTTGCTATGGCAATCATGTTTGTAACAGATGAAAAGGGTAAGAAAGTGAGTGTTCTTGTCCCTGTAAAGCAATACGAGAAAATGGTGAAAGCCCTGGAAGAGATTGCTGATGCAAGGGCTAAACGCCCTAGAGAAGTTTATAAGAAATAGCTTCAACCATTTTTTAGAAAATGACTAGCACGATATTTTAAAATCCTTTTAGTTATTTTTAACGTAAATACTCATGAATAGAAGTTAACAGCTTCATCAAATTTTTACATCGTTGCGATTTACCTCTGCATATTATCTCTTGCTCATTTACCTGACCGTCATGCTGAAACCGCTGATGCCAATAGCCAGTGATTGCTATGCACATGCTTTTGATGGCATGTCGCACATTGCTACTGTCCACGCACAGTTTGGAAGCAATCACCTGCAGAAAGAACTGAGGGATATGACAAAAGGTGACAGCGGCAAGGCTGGCAACGTTACCAAAAATATCACTGAAGTTCCCGTCCACATTGCCATTGCTGATGTTGTTTACAAACATTGCGAAGAGAATAGCTCATCTGTTCATTTCTCTTTTTCACTTCATTATCTTCCTGTCGTTTACCTGTCTTTGCAGGGTCCTCCTCCCCGGTTTTATTGCTAAGAAGCTGTTGAAATTGTCAATCTTTATTGGCTCCCTGTAACTATTTTCCCTGTTGTTTTTTTTAACCACAGAGAAAACAGGAGAAAAGCAACACGGAGAAAAGAAGGAGAATTATCTCAATTATTTTTAAACAGCTTCAAGAAATTTCCTTTCATTCTTCACTATCATTTTCATAGTGAAACACTCCGCATGACAGTGAATGATCTTGATCATTCACTGTCATGTACATTCATCATTTTCTTAAGCAATCAAACCATGAAACACGTTTTCATTACCCTGTTTATTTTATCAATTTTCATCTCTGCATTTTGTCAGGCACAAATGGTTGTCCGGGGCAAACTGTTAGACAACAAAACAAATCTTCCCGTTGAAGGTGCTACCATCACCATATTACCCGCCAATGTTTCTGCATCAACAGATGAAACAGGCAGGTTTTCTTTTAAAGATAAATTTGATACGGCCAACATCATTACAGTTAGCTGCATCGGGTATGCTAACCAGGTTTGCAAAGTGGGCGATTTAGCGAAAACTCATTCGCTATTTGTAACTCAAAAACAAATATCATTGACCGATGTGGTGGTGGTTGCCAGTTCGGGTAATCAATACCGGCCTATCAGCAAGACAGACATTGCAATGCGTGGTGTCAACAATTCGCAGGAAGTGTTGCGCATCATTCCCGGCATTGTGATTGGGCAGCACCAGGGTGGCGGCAAGGCAGAGCAAATATTTCTCCGTGGTTTTGATGCCGACCACGGAACAGATTTTAGAGAAGATGTGGACGGAATGCCCATCAACATGGTGAGTCATGCACACGGGCAGGGATTTGCAGACAGTCATTTCATTATCCCGGAAACAATCGAAAGTGTTGATTTTAAAAAGGGCCCTTACACAGCTTCCAAAGGTGACTTTGCAACAACGGGTTTTGTGGATTTCAATACTAAGAATGCTCTTAGCAGCAATGTCATTAAACTGGAAGGAGGCATGTTCAAAACCTACCGGGCATTGGGCATGTTTAACCTGCTGAACGAAAAAGCAAAGCTGAAACAACAGTCGTGGTATGTGGCAGGTGAGTATCGCTATTCAGATGCTTATTTCGACAATCCGCAACACTTTAAGAGGTTCAATCTTTTTACAAAATACACAGGTAAAATTTCAGAGCATACATCGTTAACTGCTTCTGCCACTACATTCTGGAGCAAATGGGATGCATCGGGCCAGGTGCCTGACCGTGCTGTGGATGAACACATCATTGGTTTCTACGGAGCCATTGACCCGTTTGAAGGAGGTGTCACTTACAGAACCAACGGGAATGTTTTACTGACAACTTCACTTAACAATGGTGACCTTCTAAAGAACCAGGTCTATTACTCCAACACTCATTTTGACCTGCATACAAACTTTACATTCTTTTTAGTGGACAGTGTAAACGGTGATGAAATAAGACAAAAAGAGGCAAGGGATATGATGGGATATAATGGCAGCTATTTACACAATTCATACATTGGCAGCACACGGCTGACAACAGAAGCGGGGCTGCAAGTGCGCTACGACATGACCCACAATTCTGAACTGTCACACACCAAAGACCGTTTTACCACATTGGAAGGCATTAAGCTGGGCGACATTTCTCAGTTTGACATTGCCCCCTACCTGAGTGAAACAATGACTTTCAACAAGCACTTCAGCATTAATGCAGGTCTTCGGTTCGACCAGTTTACTTACAAGTACAACAACAAACTTCAAGCTGATACAACCCTTGCTGGCATTGGCATTTACAAAGCGAATGCAAACACGCTAAGCCCCAAGCTTAATTTTTATTACCATGAAAATGACAGGTTGCAATTTTACCTGACCACAGGCCGGGGCTTTCACTCAAACGACACAAGAGCTTCGGTTGTGGCTAAAGGGATTAATGTATTGCCACCTGCATACAGTGCAGACCTGGGCACTGTTTTCAAGCCTGCAAAAAACATTATCATCAATGCCGCTCTTTGGTACATCTACCTGAAACAGGAATTTGTGTATAGCGGCGATGGGGGGAATGTAGATTTCAATGGCAGAACACGCCGTTATGGTTTTGACTTTACGGGTCGCTATGAACCGGTGAAATCTTTGTACCTGGATGTTGATTTGAACTATGCACATGGCCGTGCAGTGGATGCGGATAAAGGAGCGAACTACATTCCTCTGGCACCTGTGTGGACAAGCACCGGCGGCATTACCTATGCCAACAAAACCGGCATCAATGGCAGTTTGCGCTATCGCTATGTAGGCAAGCGGGCAGGCAACGAAGACTATAGCCTGACAGCAGTTGGTTACTTTATTACTGATGCTGTCATTAACTACACACGCCCCAAATACGAAATAGGATTGGTGATTAACAACGTCTTGAACACCCAATGGAAAGAGACACAGTTTGATACAGAAACGCGACTGAAAAATGAACCATCTTCTGTTGATGAAATTTGTTTTACACCAGGGACACCTTTCTCTGCTAAACTAAGTTTTGCTTTTTTCTTTTGATAATTTGCTGAAGGTTTCCAAAGAAATAATTTTTGCTTAGTATTTGTAACGAAATTAAATGTACATTTGTGAACAATATTAGCGTATGCAAACAGATGTTTTATTAAAGGAAAAGTACGATAGTTTACTTCC
>JAYTGA010000067.1:0-12399 GCA_043733905.1 Segetibacter sp. | reverse complement strand
AAAAAAGATGAGTATCAAAAATAAAAGGCTCGCAGCTGGTTGGCAACAAGACTTCCTCGAATCACTGCTCTTTAAAAATTAGATGCGTTTGCCCTGAATTGTTATTAATGAGCAAACTGTTTACCTGCTTACCATATTTGATAAATCTGAACAAGAAAATATTACAGACAAAGAGATGAATGAATTACTCGGATTTATTCCTGAATAGTTCTTTGTTTGGACATTTACAATTGTATAAAAGGCTAGATAAAAAACCGTCTGCAATGAAAGTTTTACCTGACATACCCGACAAAAAAGCAGCATCACTGATGGATGTGCTGGAAAGCATTTCTTATGTGAAGGCAGAACTTGTTACAGAAGAGAATACTCCATTTTCTCCTGCACTCCCAGGCAGTCCTATGACAAACGAAGCGTTTGTAAAGTGGATAAAAAATGTTGAAACGATGCCTCGTATTTCCCTAAATAAAGCTGAAATGAAATGGAAAAAAGAACGAAATACGATAGAAGAACTTTTTAGTTAAAATTAGGCAAATGAGGGACAAAATATAAGAGCATAAAAATTCCTTTTCCCATGAGCGAAACAATATTCCACCTCGATAGCACGGGGAACTTAACAACATTAAATGAATCAACTTACATTTCTGAAGATTTATTGCAAAAACTATTGGCCGATTATCCTGCTTTAATTTCCGGTTCTCAAATCAATAGCTCCAGCCCAAGAAGATGGCTTTTAATATCAAGGGAATTTAAAGTCCCCGATGAAAAAGATGCTTCAGGAAGATGGAGTTTAGACCATCTTTTCATTGACCAGGATGGGATACCTACACTTGTGGAAGTTAAGCGGAGTACCGATACCAGAATCCGCCGGGAAGTTATTGGGCAGATTTTAGATTACGCAGCCAACGCAGTTTTATATTGGACAATTGAAGAAATAATTTACAGGTTTGAAGACCAATGCAAGACTTCTAATAAAGAGGCGGCTCTTGTATTGGAAGACTTCTTGCAAGGTGAGAATGAAGCTGATAATTTTTGGGAAGTCGTAAGAACAAATCTCAAAGCCGGTAAAATCCGAATGCTTATCATCAGTGATACCATTCCCAAAGAATTGAAGCGAATAATTGAATTCCTCAATGAACAAATGACTCCTTCGGAAATTTTGGGACTTGAGATAAAACAATTTATAGGGGAAGGAAACATTAAAACACTTGTGCCAAGAATTATTGGCCACACGGCTACCGCTGAAAACACGAAGAGTATAAAAAGCATAGCAAGGAATTGGGATGAAGAAACTTTTTTTGAAGAATTAGGAAAGAAATGCACTTTGGAGGAAATCCAAGTAGTAAAAAAACTCTATGCTTGGGCAAAGACTAATTGTTCAATTATCAAATTTGGAGATGGCAAAAAAATGGGGTCTGTTTATTTCAAATTATTACATGCAGGATTTGAACATTTTATGTTTGGGCTTTGGACGTATAGCACACTTGAAATTTTATTTCAGTATTACAAAGACAGCATTCCGTTTAACAGTGAACAAAAAAGATTAGAGCTTTTGGAAAGATTGAATAAAATAAAAGGGTTGAATATTCCAATTAATAAAGTTTCTACCCGACCCAATATTCCTTATAAACTTTTGATTGATGAAGAAGAATTTCAAAAATTTATTAACACATCCGAATGGTATTTGAATGAGATAAAAGTCAGCACCTAAATGTTTGTAAGTCTTCGTGCACAAAAAAATAAAATCATAAAAGATATTTACACCCACTCCCCCTGCTCTCGTTTGATTTACTTTCATGGTTGAAAATGAATCAATGAAAATGAAGGGGTCGGTTTTATTGTTATTGTTAGCAGCACATTCGCTGCTCAGTTTTGCACCTGTCAATTCCCAAAAGTTTTACCAGGAACCTGTTTCATATCCCAAAGGTTATTTCCGCAACCCACTCGATATTCCCATAAAACTGGCAGCCAACTTTGGTGAGTTGCGTACCAACCACTTTCACATGGGTCTGGACATTCGCACCAACCAGCGGGAAAATTTGCCTGTGTATGCCGCTGCTGAAGGCTACATCAGCAAAATTAAAATTGAGAAAGGCGGCTTTGGGCGTGCTATTTATATCACACATCCCAATGGATACACAACACTTTATGCCCACCTCAACGCCTTTTATCCGCAACTGAATGACTATGTCATCAGCAAGCAATACAAGGATGAAAAATGGGAGCAGGAGTTTACTTTATCGCCCAACCAGTTTCCCGTGAGCAAGGGTCAGTTCATTGCCAATAGCGGCAACACAGGCGGCTCCGCAGGTCCACATCTACACTTCGAAATCAGGAATACAAAAACCGGGAATAACCTCAATCCCTGGCTGTTCGACTTTGGATTGCCGGACAATATTCCGCCATCGCTTTACAGGCTTTACTATTTCGACCGCCGCCACAGCACTTACGAAATCTCGCCTCAGCCCATTGCTATCAAGGGTGCAGGTGGAAAATATTCTGCTGTCAGCAAGGTGGTTTCTCTTGCTTCATCATACATCAGTTTTGGCATTACCGCCGAAGACAAAACCACAGGTGTTTCCTCCAACTTTGGCATTTTCGAAGCATCCATGACCATAGATGATACACTGCGTTCGCTGTTTCGGCTCAACGACCTTTCTTACGATGAAACCCGCTACCTCAATGCAAGTATAGACTACAAAACCCGTCTTTCAGATGGCCCTTACATTCAGCATATGAGCAGGTTGCCGGGCAATAAGTGTTCTATTTTTTCCCCTTCGGGAAATGGGACGTTTATCATCAAAGACACCGCCGTTCATTCGGCCAAAATTGAGGTGAAAGATGCTGCCGGCAATGTATCTGTTCTGCAGTTTTCTTTCAGGTACAATGGTGCAGCGCAAAAAGCCATCAAACCCGAGCCCAATGCAGTTGTCTTTCCGCCCAATGTAGAAAATGTCTTTGCCGCCGAAGACATTGTAGCCGCATTTTCCAGCCGTGCTTTTTACGATACGGTTTACCTGTCACACAAATCAGAACCCGCCGCTACACCAAATGCCGTTTCGGCTGTTCATTACTTGAGTGACTATAAAATACCCGTTCACGACAGTTTTTCCGTAAGAATAAAACTAACATCGGCCATACCCCAACAGTTGCAAAACCGTGTGGTCATGAAGATGATTAGCCACAAAAAAACCGATGTTGTCAAAGGCATCTGGAAAAATAACTGGATGGAAGCAAGGTTCAAAACCTTTGGAAATTTCACCTTGCTTTTAGACACCATTCCGCCACAAATCAGCCTGTCAGGATGGGTGAATGGAAGCAACATTGCCAACCGCAAAGGCTTTGCTATAGCGGCAAGGGACAACCTGGGCGATGTAAAAAACGCCACAGGCTATGTGGACGGCAAATGGATTCTTTTCAGTAAAAAAGACGATTTTTTTACTCACACTTTCGATGGCCGCATCAACCCTGGAAAACACGAACTGAAAGTGACAGCCGAAGATGAGGCGGGAAATGTGACAGTGAAATTGTATAGTTTTAACATGTAGGAGTCAACAATTCCACCCGACTCATGTTTTTTATTCCAAACAATCAAAAAAAACATGACAACATTACAAGCCGGGAAAAAAGCCCCAGATTTTAAAGGAACCGATCAAAATGGAAACATTGTTTCTCTTAAAGATTTCAAAGGGAAAAAAGTGATTCTTTATTTCTACCCCAAAGACGACACACCGGGCTGCACCGCACAAGCCTGCAACCTTCGGGACAATTACACCGACTTAGTCAATCAGGGATTTTCTGTCATTGGGATCAGCACAGACACAGTGAAAAGCCATAAAAAGTTTGAACAAAAATTTGAATTGCCATTTCCTCTCATTGCCGACGAAGACAAGTCAATTGTAGAAAAATATGGTGTCTGGGGTGAAAAGCAGTTTATGGGCAAAAAATTTCTAGGCACTAACAGAACAACCTTTTTAATAGATGAAACAGGGAAAATAAAAAACATCATTACGAAACCTGACACAAAAAACCAAACACAGCAAGTGCTTGAAATGTGGAATTAACATTTGCTATGGAGTCTTTGTGGGAAAACTGTGAAAAAGATTAGTCGCAAAATCAAATAACGACAGATAAGAGGTTAAATTTTTTTATATTTTTGTTGGAAACCTTAAGACCAACTAATTGCCCTCAATCCTTCAACCCACACTTCGCAAAATGACAGAAGTAAGAATTAAAGAAAATTCATGGATAGCCAGAATTGCAGCCCGCAAAATGGATGCTGAGTCTTTAGCAATGGTTGTTGGCAAAACCATTCATCTCCACAATTCAACCAAACAGGATTTTCTCCGAAATAAAAAATGGGTGAGACACGAGGTGGCTCATGTGAAACAATACCTGCGTTTTGGTTTTTTAAGATTTATTTTTCTCTATCTACTTGAAACTTTCAACAAAGGATATGAATTCAATAGCTTTGAAATAGATGCAAGAAATAAAGAACGTGACACATCAATTCTTTCAGAAATTCATTTTAACTAACGAATCATCCATTCTACTTCGCCAAAAGGAATAGCGGAAATATCTGTTCCGGTGTCAATCATCAACTCACCCCGAAGGTTGACCCCTTTTATGATTGCTGGAAAAACAGTGTTGTTTTTTTTAAAAATTACTTTCTCCCCTTTTTTATAAAGATTGCCATTGTATTCATCTATCCACGAATAATCGTTACCCTTCGCAAGCATTTCCCATCGGTGCTGCAGAAATGTACATAACTGTTTAGCCAACGAGACCGGATCGAAATTTTTTCCAGCAATTTGTTTTAGTGAAACGGGATTAGCAATGTCTGGTGAAAAAAAAGTTTGGTTAATGTTTATTCCGATTCCTGCAACAGAAAATTTCCAGTCTTTGCCCTGCAATACATTTTCTATTAAGATCCCACCTGCCTTTCTGTCTTCCCAATAAATATCATTCGGCCATTTAATTCGGGTATTTCCTGCCGAATGAAAATTAAAAAAATCGCAACAGGCTAAAGCGATTGAAACATTTAGCGCAAATTGATTGTCAATAGTTAGGAAGAAAGGCTTCAATACGCAACTCATCATAATATTCTGACCTGGTTCGGCGTTCCATATTTTTCCTCTTTGCCCCTTTCCCTGGGTTTGAAAGTCTGCAAAATAAGTGGTGCCGTGGTCTGACAATTGAGCCTGAATTTGTCGCATGGCATAGTTGTTGGAACTGTCAACTTCACCTAATTCTATAAACGGATGTCCGATCGGGTTTACACGTCGCAAAGAAGTAGTATTTTTGGCAAATATAAAACCATTTGATAATGCTGATTAAACTATAAACAAAAACGGGCGTTATTAGATTGAGCAAAAGAACTTTATTAAACTTAAAAAAGGTCAAAATTTTTGGAACCACTTTCATTATTATCTGAAGCTGCACGTAAGAAAACGACAGCTACTAAACTTACCCGAAATTCAAAGCTTTTAAAAACGATTGTAAAAGCAATTCAGGAAAAGAAAGGCGAAAACATTGTATCACTTGATTTACGAAAAATCCACGAAGCCGTCGCCGACTTTTTTATTATTTGCGAAGCTAGTAATCCTCAACAGGTAAGGGCTATTGGCGAGTTTGTGCAGGAAGAAGTGAATGAAAAATGTGAAGAACGTGCTTATAAACATGAAGGTTACCAGGCATTGCAATGGGTGCTGATAGATTATGTAAACGTTGTCATTCATGTTATGCTTCCCGAAACAAGAAAATTTTATCAGTTGGAAGAAATGTGGAGCGATGCACAGAGAGAAGAGCACGTGGATTAATTTATAAAAAACGCAAAAGAAGTATTATCTACTTATTTAGATATTCAGAAAAACATGGCACAAGAAGAAAAAAAATTAAAAAAAGAGTTTAGAAGCATTCCCGGCATCCCCTCGGGAAGCGACGAAAAGCCTTTGAAAAAAGGCCCGAAGTTTAGTATTTATTGGATTTATGCAATAATAGCCGTTATCCTGATCAGCGCAAACCTGATCAACATGTCGCCTGATGCACAGCGAACCACAGAGTATGAATTTACCACGACTATGCTGGCAAAAGGAGATGTGGAAAAACTGGATGAAATAAAAAACAAAGAACTTGTAAGGGTTTACATAAAACCTGAAAGTTTGAATAAACCTTTTTATTCAGGTAAAATAAAGCACACTTCGGCAGGCACTAATAAAGGGCCTCACTTCGAATTTACTATAACCGATTGGACTGGTTTTAATGAAAAGCTAAATGGCTTTTACAAAGACTCTATGGCCAATCCATACCATATACAGGAAGTGCCAATCACAGTCACCAACGAAGGCGAATGGTATGGTCCGGTGCTTAATACATTTGTCACAATTGCCCTTTTTGTAGGTCTGTGGATTTTGCTGATGCGCAAAATGGGAGGCCCCGCAGGCGGTGGTGGCCCCGGTGGCATTTTCAATATTGGAAAATCAAAAGCAACATTGTTTGATAAAGGTGCAAGAGTCAATATCAACTTTGGTGATGTTGCCGGTCTTGATGAGGCAAAAGTGGAGGTGATGGAAATAGTTGACTTTCTTAAAAACCCAAAAAAATATACCGCACTTGGAGGCAAGATACCCAAAGGTGCATTGCTGGTTGGGCCCCCGGGCACGGGCAAAACATTGCTTGCAAAAGCAATGGCAGGCGAAGCACAGGTTCCGTTTTTTAGTCTTAGCGGCAGTGATTTCGTAGAAATGTTTGTGGGGGTAGGAGCCAGCCGTGTAAGGGATTTGTTTAAGCAGGCAAGAGAAAAAGCCCCATGTATCATTTTTATTGATGAAATAGATGCTATTGGCCGTGCAAGGGGAAGAAACGCCATTATGAGCAACGATGAAAGAGAAAACACACTCAACCAGTTGCTTGTAGAAATGGATGGTTTTGGAACGGATATCGGCATCATTATTCTTGCAGCTACTAACCGTCCGGATGTACTCGACACAGCATTGCTACGTCCGGGTCGTTTCGACAGGCAAATTTCTATAGACCGCCCAGATGTGAAAGGAAGGGAGGCCATCTTTACCGTTCACCTGAAGCCGATTAAAATTTCTGAAACACTCGACATTCATAAACTTGCCGAACAAACACCTGGCTTTGCCGGGGCAGACATAGCCAATGTGTGTAACGAAGCAGCTTTGATAGCGGCCCGGAAAAATAAGGAAGCTGTAGACATGAGTGACTTTCAGGATGCCATAGACAGGGTCATAGGTGGTCTTGAAAAAAGGAATAAAATCATTTTACCGGAAGAAAAAGAAATCATTGCTTATCATGAAGCGGGACACGCCATTTGTGGCTGGTTCCTGGAACACGCCTATCCCTTGCTGAAGGTCACAATCGTACCTCGTGGCACAGCGGCTTTGGGCTATGCACAATATACCCCTAAAGAGCAATACCTCTACAACACAGATCAACTGCTTGATCAGATATGTATGACACTGGGCGGCAGAGCCGCAGAGGAAATTTTCTTTGGAAAAATATCAACAGGTGCCAGCAATGACTTGCAGCAGATTACCAAAATGGCATACTCCATGGTCACAGTTTATGGTATGAACGATAAGGTGGGGAACATCAGCTACTACGACCCCTCAGCAGACAATACTTTCACCAAACCATATAGCGAAGAGACTGGTAAAATGATAGATGAAGAAGTGCGTAAATTGATTGCCGATGCCTATGTAAGTACAAAAAAACTATTGACTGAGAAAAAAGAACAGGTAGAAATATTAGCCAAACAACTGCTGGAAAAAGAAGTACTTTATCAAAGTGATGTAGAAGCACTAATTGGTAAAAGACCTTATGAAGAAAAAAAACTGCTTGATGTGACCATTCATCAGGATGTAAATGCAGCATTGAGTGCACCACCTGAAAAAACGGTGGTCGATTTTTCTGGTTCCAACAACATTTGTTAAATGAATCCTTATGAGCGTTTCGACCGCTAAAGAAACCATTTTAAAAAGTATAAGACAGGCACTGGCACACCCGGTGCCTGTTCCATTTCCGCAATCAGAGGGCAACAACAGCGTTTTTCAGCCTTCCGAAAAAGAGCTGGAGGTAGAGTTTGCGGAAAATTTTACCGGACTGCTTGGCCGGTTTTCTTTTTGCGAAAGCAAAGAAGAACTGGTGACACAACTGAAACAGTTGATAGAAGCGCACAAGCTAAAAAATATTTTTTGCACCGAGCATCAATTGAAAACATCTTTGCAAACCGCTGGTTTTGCCAACAACTATTCAGACGACTTAAAAGCCTGCAATGCCAGCATAACCACATGCGAATGCCTGGTCGCCCGGACAGGCAGCATATTACTGAGTTCCTCAACAGAAAGTGGCCGCACCGTAAGTGTCTATGCGCCCATTCATATTTGCATAGCCTTTAGCCATCAGCTTGTTTATGACATAAAAGATGCCCTGCAACTGGTAAAAGACAAATATGCTGGAAAACTCCCCTCACTCATAAGCTTAGCGACCGGTCCAAGCCGTACGGCGGATATTGAAAAAACACTTGTCGTCGGCGTACATGGGCCTAAAGAGGTCTACGTATTTCTGGTAGAAGAATAGCATTAAGAAATAGTGGGTCTTTAAATTTAATTTTTCTCCCAGGAATACGCTACCAATATTGAATGGGGCCCCATGAGTGACTTTTTCATGGACATATTATAAAATATTTTTCCCGCTTTTAGCGACCTTTTGGGCGTTATTAGTGACCAATTCGGCGCTATTAGCGACCAACTAGCCGCTAAAAGTGACCATTTTCTCACCAGATCGAGCTGGCAGGCACTTTTAGTGAATTTTTTGACGCTTTTAGCGACCTATTCGGCGTAAGTAGTGGCGGAGTTGGAGTTGATAGTGGGGTTTGGGGGGTTATAAGTGTGGAGTCAATGGTTCGGTTTTCCTGATTGTGAGGTCCGAACAATCTGTTTTATTGAAAAAAGAAAGAATCAGAGAAAATGAAAGATAGGGACAAAGGAGAAGGTTCCCGTCGGGGTTGTTTGGTTGAGACCCGGTAGTGAACCAGATGGGGTTAACTTTATTTGAAAGAGGCCATAAGGAATGGCAACTCAGAAGAACGAATTTTTTTGGTCAAAATTTTTATTGAAAATCAACGTCTTGTAAAGGTTCTTGTAAAAATAGTCTCTCCATTTGTTCATTTTTCCAATGCTTACACTTACTTTCGCCGCTCATTTTTTTCAACTGGTGGGATAGCACCGGTTTCATTTAAAACAAATTATCATGAGTAAACTACATTTCACCACCAAACATGCGAACGAGGCTACCGTGCAACGTGACTGGCACATTGTTGACGGCACTAATCAAACTGTAGGTCGCATTTGTGCAAGAATCGCAGCGGTTTTGCGTGGCAAAACCAAAGCCTATTACACTCCCCATGTTGATTGTGGAGATTTCGTTATTGTTATCAATTGTGACAAGGTCAAATTTACGGGTAACAAAATGGATGAAAAGGTTTATGACAATTACAGCGGCTACCCCGGTGGACGCAAAGAAGAATTGGCAAAAGATCTCATCAAACGCCGTCCAGAAGTTATTATTGAAAGAGCCATAAAAGGCATGCTTCCTAAAAACCGCCTCGGTCGCAAGATGTACAAAAAACTATTTGTGTATGCAGGAGCCACACATCCTCACACTGCACAACAACCCAAAGAACTTAAATTCTAAAACAAGTAGCAAGTCGTTAGTAGCAAGTATCAAGACAAAAGCAAACACGAAGGTATTCGTCTTACTACTTACTACTTACTACTAAAATCTATACACACACATGGAAAAACAAAAAAATGCCGTAGGTCGCCGTAAAGAAGCCGTTACAAGGGTTTTCATGAGCAGGGGCGAAGGCAAAATTATCGTCAACGATAAAGATTACAAGCAATATTTTCCGCTTGTTTATTTGCAAAATCAGGTTGAGCAGCCATTCAAAGTTGTAGAGGCCGCCGACAAGTTCGATGTAAAAATCAATGCAACAGGTGGTGGTCTGAAAGGACAGGCAGAAGCTGCAAAGCTCGGTATTGCCCGTGCGCTGATAGAAACCAATCCTGAACTTCGTCCGGTGCTGAAAGCCGCCGGTTTGCTGAAACGTGACCCACGCAGCGTGGAGCGCAAAAAACCAGGCAAGAAGAAAGCAAGAAAAAGCTTCCAGTTCAGTAAGAGATAGATGCGAGTACTCAGTATTCAGTACTGAGTATGGAGATAAAAGCTAAACTGTAGCTTTCTCTTCACTTTATGTTTTCTGTACGAATCGAGTCTTTATACTTAATACTAAATACTTAATACTAAAAATACCATGGAAAATAACACTTCACTACAGCAGCAACTTTTGGAGGCCGGCGTTCACTTTGGTCACCTCAAGAAGAAGTGGAACCCAAAGATGTTGCCTTACATCTTTGCTGAGAAAAAAGGTATTCACATCATTGACCTTAACAAAACTGTTGAAGGTCTGCAGGAAGCTGCGGCAGCCATGAAATCTATTGCCAAAAGCGGTAAGAAAATCATGTTTGTAGCAACCAAGAAACAAGCGAAGGAAATTGTAACCGAAGCTGCACAGCGTATCAATATGCCCTACGTGACTGAGCGTTGGTTGGGTGGCATGCTTACCAACTTCAACACTGTTCGCAAGAGCGTGAAGAAAATGCAAAACATTGAAAAAATGCTTGGTGATGGTAGCGCAGAAAGCCTGACAAAAAAAGAACGTCTTACATTGACCCGTGACAAAGAAAAAATGGAAAAAGTTCTTGGAGGTATAGCGCAACTTGGCCGTACCCCTGCTGCTTTGTTCCTGGTTGACATTGGTCATGAACACATAGCCCTTGCCGAAGCAAAACGTCTTGGAATTACCACATTTGGAATGGTTGATACCAACTGCGACCCTAACAAAATTGATTTCGCCGTTCCGGCAAATGACGATGCGACTAAATCAGTTGCCATCATCACTAATTATATTGCTGCCGCCATTGCCGAAGGTCTTGCCGAACGCCATGCTGCAAAAGATGAAGATGTAGAAGAAAACGATAACGAATCAGAAAGAAAAGCAGCCCGTTTGCAAGCTGAGGCCGAGGCTGAAGCAGGTCGTGGTGGCCGTGGCCGAGGCGGCAATGCTGGTCCGGGAGGTCAGCCTAAGCGTCGTGTGCCGGGTGGCGCAAGCCGCAGACCACAAGGTGGTGGCGGTGGACCAAGATAGTTAGGAGTAGCAAGATTTTAGTAGTTAGATTTTAGACAGGACGAGCGATTGAATTAAGCGAATTTATTTTGTCCGGGCTTTTGAACTACTATGACGCATCGTTGTGTCACTCACTTGTACTGCAACATTTTAATTGATCATTTAAGCGAATAACAAATCCACTAAGACACTAAGTCACAAAAAGCGTAAAATGCTTAGTGAAACTTAGTGTCTTAGTGGTTTGATAACTCATAATTCATAACTCATAATTCATAACTCATAATTTATAATTAAGATGACAGCAACAATTACTGCCGCTGATATTAATAAACTACGCCAGGCCACAGGTGCCGGCATGATGGATTGCAGAAAAGCATTGACAGAAACCAATGGCGATTTTGAAGCTGCAATTGATTGGCTGCGCAAACAAGGCCAGAAAGTAGCTGCCAAACGCAGCGACCGTGAAGCAAAAGAAGGCGTGGTCATTGCCAGAACAACTTTTGACCACAAAACAGGCATCGTTCTCACCATCAGTTGCGAAACTGATTTTGTGAGCAAAAACGATGATTTTGTCGCCTTTGCCACAGGTATTGCCGATGCCGCAATAGCCAACAATGTAAAGAGTGCAGAAGAACTGAACGAAGTAACCATTAACGGAGCAAAAGTTTCCGACCTGATCAACGACAAGCTGGCATCAATAGGCGAAAAAATTGCCGTAAGCCGTTTTGAAAGAATAGAAGCAGAATATGTGGCTTCTTACATTCACGGAGCTAACAGGATGGGCGTGTTGGTAGGTCTAAATAAAACTGCCGAAGAAGCGGGAAAAGACGTGGCAATGCAGATTGCAGCCATGAACCCGCTTGCTGTGGATGCAGACAGCGTGCCTGCCGAAACTGTGGAAAGAGAAAGAGCGATTGTAACAGAAACAATTGCCGCTGACCCTAAAATGGCTGGCAAACCTGCCGAAATGATCGCTAAAATTGCGGATGGCAAGTTGAATGCATTCTTTAAAGAAAATACATTGTCTGCCCAGCCATTTGTGAAAGATAACAGCAAAACAATTGCTGAATACCTGAAAAGTGTGGACAGCGAATTGAAAGTGCTGGATTTTAAAAGAGTTGCGTTAGGATAATTTCTTTAGTTGTATATTTTTCTAAATAGACTGTCCAAAAGGGGCAGTCTATTTTTGTTTT
>JAYTGA010000066.1:0-36535 GCA_043733905.1 Segetibacter sp. | reverse complement strand
TTCTTCAATCTCCAGTATTGGAGATGGGGTTAGACAATTGTATTCTTCAATCTCCAGTATTGGAGATGGGGTTAGACAATTGTATTCTTCAATCTCCAGTATTGGAGATGGGGTTAGACAATTGTATTCTTTAATCTTTGGTGTTGAAAATGCCAATTAACAATTAGAAATTGATTTCAAAGTGCTTCATAAAGCCATTCCAGCAATCCGCTATTTACTAAAAAATTTTTACCCTTGAAAAATAATCAACTTTTGGCAAGCAATTCTATTTACAAGTTTTATGGACTCCACAGATGTATTAACAAGTAACTTTACAATATCATAGCCCGGTTTTTTCCAACTGTTATGAAATCTTTAATGCGCATTTTTTTCTGCAATAAAAAAAGAATAATTGCGTTAGGAATGATGAGTCTAAATTCTTTTTTATGAGAAAAAAAATACAATGGATTGCGATTTTTCTATTGTTTTCAATATCGGCATGGTGTCAAACCGTTTATCACAACGAGTGGATTGACTATAGCAAAACCTATTACAAAATAAAAGTAATGGGCTTTGGCGTTGATAATGTGAATGTGCCCTTGCCAACCGGCATCGTCAGGATTTCTGCCACCACGCTTGCTGCTTCAGGATTGAATGCAAATGCTGAAAATATTCAACTGTGGAGAGACGGCGAAGAAGTCCCTGTTTATACTTCTGTTTCATCTGGCCCAATGGGCAACAATGATTTTATAGAGTTTGTCGGTGCCATTAACAATGGAAAGATTGACAATGAAATGTATCGCAATCCCGATTACCAACTTTGCAATAAATGGAATTTTCAAACAGATACGGCTGCATATTTTCTTACGGAAAATACATCAGGAAATAACAAACGCTACCAGACCATCAGCAGCAATGTTGGCAGCAACACGCTGCCCCCCACTCCATATTTCATGCACACCGCTGGTCGCTATTTCCGAAATCTTTCAAACGGTTTTTGGGCAAGTGTTGGCGAGAATCTTTATTCATCTTCTTATGACCGTGGCGAAGGCTGGGTCAGCCGTGCAGTAAGACCGGTAGGCAGCAGCTGTGGAGCCACTACTTTACCCCAAGGTTTTGCCAACTTATATCCATTTGCGGGTGGCCCGCAAATGACTGTTAAAGTAAACGCTGCAGGTGATCAACAAAATAGCCGGACATTTAAAGTATTATTAAATGGCGACAGCATCAATACTTACCAAATGGATTACATTAACTACATAAGGACGGAGGACTATGTAGATGTAAGTCTTATAAGCGGAGGAACCGCTGCTTTTTCAATCATCAATCAAAGCCCCTCTTTATGTGATGAAATGAGGGTCTCGCAAATCGAACTAACCTATCCCCGGATTTTCAATATGGGCGGTAAATCTCTGTTTGCATTCACAGTTGATTCATCGGCAACAGGTCGCTATCTTACCATTACCAATTTCAATCACGGTAGTGCTGTGCCGGTTATTTATGATATTGACAACCAAAAAAGATACGTTACCGACACATCGTCTACCGATACTCTCAGAGTTGTGCTGGATGCGTCAGATATACCTTATAACCTGGTACTCACGACCCAGGAGGGAAATTATTACAAAGAAATTACTAACCTGCAAACCCGCAATTTTGTTGACTTCAGCAATGCGGCCAACCAGGCCAATTATCTCATTATCAGCAACCCCCTCATTTATGGCAGCGGTAGCGACAACTATGTAGAGCAATACCGACAGTACCGTTCGTCGGCAAAAGGTGGTTCTTTCAACGCCAAAATCATTGACATTAATGAACTGGTTGACCAGTTTGCCTGGGGTGTAAAAAAACATCCTTTGTCTGTCAAAAACTTTTTGAAATATGCAAGAACCAATTTTGTTGATTCACCCAAATATGTCTTCCTGATTGGCAAAGGCATGATCTATAGCGACTATCATGAAAATGAAAGCGACCCGCTGGCAGACCAACTCAACCTGGTGCCTACCTGGGGCAATCCTGCTTCCGACAACCTGCTCGCATCCAACGATCTGAACGCCGTGCCAGCCACGCCTATCGGCAGATTGTCTGCCATCAGTCCAAGGGAAGTAGGTGATTATTTGTTGAAGGTAAAACAACATGATTCAGTTCAGCAATCGCCCATTCACACAATGGAAGCAAAGGGATGGATGAAAAATGTGTTGCAGATTGCAGGGGCAAACGACATCAGTCTTGGCAACCAGATAGACGGTTATTTGCAGAATTATAAAAGTATCATTTCTGACACTTCTTTTGGAGCTAATGTGACCGATTTTAGCAAAACTGCAGATCCGGCAGGCTATCCCGATGCAATCAATTCCTTCAAAAGAATTTATGAGTCTGGTGCTGCTCTCATCACCTATTTTGGCCACTCTTCCAACACCAGCCTCGACTTTAATCTTGACAACCCTGCCAACTACAGCAATCAATATAAGTACCCCATTTTCATAGCGAATGGCTGCAGTGCGGGCAACCACTTTTTGTTTGAACCGAACAGGCTGAATGGGGCAACAACCATTTCTGAAAGGTTTATTTTAACACCTGAACGTGGAGCCGTGGGATACATAGCCAGCAGCCACTTCGGTGTCATCAACTACCTTGACATTTACACAAAAAACTTTTATAAATCGCTTGGAAAAACAGAATATAATAAAAGCATTGGTGAAGTAGTGAAAGAAGCCATCAGATCCGCATTGGCTTCTACACCAACCGGCGATTACTACAGCCGAACCCATGCCGAACAATACTCCCTGCATGGCGATCCTGCGGTTGTTCTTAACTATACTCCATATCCTGATTATGTCATTGAAACTCCGCAAATAGAAGTGAGTCCTTCATTTGTTTCGGTGGCCGATTCTGCTTTTTCAGTCAAAGTAAAAGTGAACAACATTGGCAAAGCCACCAAAGACTCTGTTACGCTGAAAATCACAAGAGAAACCCCGGGAGGTGAAGTCTTTACTGTGCTTACAAAAACATTCCCCACCATTTACCTGACAGATTCTGTTATTGTGAGCATTCCCGTGGTGAGCGATAGAGACAAAGGGATCAACAAGATTACAGCCTCTGCCGATTACAACAACCAGGTGGTTGAAATAAGCGACTCAAACAATGTCGCCACAACCGATGTCGTCATTTCAGATGAAGAAATCAGGCCGGTTTTTCCTTACAAATACGCCATCATCAACCAGCCCGATTTGAAGTTGTACGCCTCCACTGCCAATCCATTAAGCGAGTCGAAAGACTACTGGATGGAACTGGACACCACCGCTCTTTTCAATTCGCCTTCCAAGATCAGCAAAACAGTGACCTCTGTCGGCGGCGTATTGGAATTTGATCCGGCCATTTCTTACCAGGAAAATCTGACTTACTACTGGAGGGTAGCGCAAGCCGACACGGGACAGCCCCATTGGAGCGATTTTTCGTTTGTTTATAAAAACATTGCAGCACCTGGCTTTCAGCAAGGGCATATTTATCAAGATCTGCAGTCTGGTTTAGAAAGACTAACATTAGACAGCGCAAGCGGCCATTATTCTTTTACCAAAAAATTACACAACCTATTTATCACAAACTCCATTTATCCCAGCAGTGGCACCGAAGATCAGCATTTCAGTATATCGGTTGATGGATCAAGTTACATTTACAGTGCCTGTGCTGGTGCTTCCGTTATTTTCAATGTGTTCGATTCGCTCACCTTTCAACCGTTGGCTAATACAACCAATCCATTTGGCGCAGCGTCCTTGTGTTCCCCTGGCAGGGAATATAATTTTGAGTATCAATACACCACACCCGCTACCCGAAAAAATGCGATGGACTTTCTGGATGCCATTCCCTCAGGTTCTTTTGTAACAGCGCGGTTAATCCTGGACAATCCTTACAACACCTTTGCAGCCGACTGGGCTGCCGATACAACGTTGTACGGTCACGATAACTCGCTGTATCATCGCCTGAAACAAGCTGGTTTTGCAAACCTTGACTCGTTTTATTTTCCACGCACTTGGGCTTTTGCTTTCAGAAAAGGTGACACCACATTTGCCCCGCTCTCCACTTTTAGCGAAGGTTTGTATGACCGCATCACGCTATCTGTCAATTGCAATACATCAAATATCCAAGGCAATATCAATTCACCTGTCTTTGGCCCTGCACGGCAGTGGCAAAATGTTAACTGGAGCGGATTTAGCAATGAACAGGGCAATGACAATGCCATTGTAAACGTGATTGGGGTGAGAAAAGGACAGGCCGACACGGTTCTATATCAATTAGATAGTACACAGCACAGTTTTAATATTTCTTCAGTGGATGTAAGCCGGTTTCCACAATTGAAATTGCAAATGAATAATACAGATTCTGCAACAGCCACACCTTACCAGCTTACCAACTGGAATCTAAGTTATACACCCGTGCCGGAAGGTGCTGTGGCTCCCAATCTGTACTACAACATTCCCGATTCATTCAACACGATTATTCCTTTAGCAGGACAATCAGCCGGTTTTATGCACATAGGATTTGCATTCAAGAATGTGTCGAAGGCCGACTTTGACAGTCTTGCCATCAAAATTATTTTGTACGACAATTCAGGCGGCTACATTACTTACCCGCTCAACAAATTAAGGGCTTTGGCCGCAGGCGATACCTTGCATGTGGACGAAGACATTGACGTGAGTACATTGAGCGGATGGTACAATGTATATGTGATTGTGAACCCCGACCAGGCTCAACCAGAGCAGTACAGTTTCAACAACTTTTTGTATAAATATGTCTTCATCACCAGCAGCATTACGCTGCCTGTTACGCTGCTTAATTTCAATGCAGTGCTGGAAGGAAGCAAAGTGAATACGATTTGGAAAGTTGGCACAGAAACGAACACCCGTCAATATGATGTAGAGCATAGCAGCAACGGAGCCTGGTTTGAAAAAATAGGTTCGGTGCCGGCTTCGCAGAAAAGTGCTTATTCATTCATTCACAACAACCCGGTGAATGGCAAAAACAATTACCGCCTCAAGATTGTGGACAAAGACGGAAAGTTTGTTTATTCACCAATTCGTGGAGTGGAACTGAACGGCAGCAGCCTGGTGAAGATTTATCCAAACCCGGTCAGAGATTTATTGTTCATCACATCTGGCAGCACAAGTGGAAAAGCCACACACATCAAAATCATGAATGCCTATGGACAGCAAATTCTGCAGCAAAACATGACCGGGACAATCACCATAAAAACGTCTGCATGGGCAGCAGGAATGTACCTGGTGCAGGTAGAAAACGGGCAGTCGGTCACAACATTCAACATTCAAAAACAATAATTGGTTCTTCGCAAACATTCACCTTTGTTTCCTGTTATTTTTGCACTGCAATACCTGCTCACTTGTTGTGAAAACAGCTATTGCCGTTACTAATTTATGCAGCAAAGCAATTCAACCAATGTTGTAGCAAAATGGATTTTTATCGGCATGGGAATGCTGATTATTCAGACACTCATTGGCGGCATCACAAGGCTCACAGGATCTGGTTTATCCATTACCGAATGGAAGCCGATTGTGGGTGCACTGCCACCTCTGAGCGAAGCTGAGTGGCAATCAGCCTTTGTCAAATATCAGCAGATTGCACAGTTCAAATACCTGAATCAACACTTCACTGTTGGGGATTTTAAATTCATCTTCTTTTGGGAATGGTTTCACCGCCTTTGGGCAAGGCTGATTGGTTTGGTGTTCCTGTTTCCATTCATTTATTTTCTCGCCAAAAAATATTTTAAACAGTGGATGCTTGCACCACTGCTCATCCTTTTTCTTCTTGGTGCATTGCAGGGTGCTGTGGGCTGGGTCATGGTCAAAAGCGGCCTCAACGACAGCGATGTTTATGTGAATCACATCAGGCTGGCAGCGCACTTCATGGCTGCGATGGTACTCATTTGTTATGCCCTTGTTTTTGGACTGAAACTGACATTGAAACAACCAGATTTTATCGAAAATAAAACAACCAACAACGGAGCTGTTTTCCTGGTTGTCCTTGTTTCGATACAACTCATTTATGGAGCTTTCATGGCCGGATTAAAGGCTGCCGATGCTGCCCCAACCTGGCCTTCTATCAATGGAGCCATCATTCCTTCTGCCGGAGATGGCAGCTTTTTTGAACTCGTATTTCACGACAAAATCATTATCCATTTCATCCATCGCACACTGGCTTATGGCATTGGTATCGGGGTTTTTGCCTGGTGGTGGAAAGCCCGTAAAATCAAACAATCCGCCGCTTTCAATCAATTTAAAAACAGCACAATTATCCTGGTATTTACCCAGATTTTACTGGGAATATTTGCAGTGCTGAACAGCCCCAAAATTGTCCTTGGGAAGTTTGGTGTTTTTGAATCGATTGCACTGCTGCACCAGCTTACTGGCATTTTCCTGCTCCTGAGCCTGATGGCTAATATCTATATCACCGGGAAACGAAGAATTGTTTTGTAAGAAAATGCGTACCATTTGCCGAAGGTGAAAATTGGAAGATACTTTCATTTGCTTACGTAGGCAATACGGATATAATAACGATTTTTTTATATAAATCTCTTTTGAAAGTTGAAAACCCTTGAAAAAAATTTCCCCACCCTTGGGAAAATTTTTTCACCCCTGGAAAATGATTTTTCACCCCTGCGAAATGATTTCCCACCCCTGCGAAAAGTTTTTTCACCCCTGGAAAATGATTTTTCACCCCTTTTGATTGTTTTTTAATGGAAATGGGAAACGTAGATAGGCACTATTAGAATCCCGTAAAACTGTTTACACAATCGGGTGGATACTAACCTGTAAACATTTGCTTACATAGGTAATACGGATGGAATAGTAGTTCGCCACGGCGGGTTTGAAGAATTTAGATGCTTTTGCTCTGGAGATGAGGATTATTGCGGCTTAATTTTCTACGTTTGCACAACATGGTTACTTCGCTTACTGAAATAGATGTTTTGGCGGCTCAAAAAGAAACTGAAAATCAATCTTTTCAACAGTTTCTACAACAGGAAGATGGACACGATGTTGATAAAATAGTTCACCGGCTAAATGAAGTCATTACCCCAATAATAGATTGCATGGCCTGTGGCAACTGCTGCAAAACTCTCATGATAAATGTAACAGATGAAGAGGCCGAAACCCTTTCCGGCCATCTCAACCAGTCAAGGGAAGATTTTGATAAACAATATCTGGAAAAAGGAAGCAGCTTAATGGTCATCAATAAAATGCCCTGCCATTTTTTGGAGAATAATAAATGTACGGTTTACAATCATCGCTTTGCGGGCTGTCGCGAATTTCCGGGCTTGCATTTGCCGGGCTTTACCAAAAGACTCTTCACCATTTTTATGCACTACGGCAGATGCCCTATTATTTTCAATGTAGTGGAAGAATTGAAAGAGCATTTTGGGGGATGGAATGGAGATTGTGAGGTCCCCAGATAAATGAACGCTAATTCAACTTCGCCATCGGCTGAAACAGGCGAAAACATTTCCGAATGAGCTGAATGTCAAACTCGGAAGCTGTTTCGGCTGGCTCGCCATCAATGTGGAAAGGGGCGAGTTTCAGATTTTTGATGGTAAGCGAAGGTGTTTGAAAATAAAGGATATTCTTCTTCGACATATCCTCTACCAACTGCTGCAAATGGTTGTTGCCACGGATCTGCTGCAGAATGGCGAATGGCAGTTTTGCCTTGTTCATTTTCTGCACTATCACAATGTCCAAAAGACCATCGTCAAGATTTGCC
This sequence comes from Segetibacter sp., assembly GCA_043733905.1. GTDB lineage: Bacteria > Bacteroidota > Bacteroidia > Chitinophagales > Chitinophagaceae > Segetibacter. Next base: position 28,789 of record JAYTGA010000066.1, on the reverse strand, counting down.
TGCGGGGCTATGGTAAAATTGTTTCCAAACTGGTTGCTGTTGGCAATGCTGATGAAAAACGCATCGGTATAAAATGAAAAATCGTTGAGGACAACCTGGAACTGGTAAGGGTGGGCTTTAAAATATTGCACAAGACTTTGCTGGGTGTAAGTAAGCAATCCTCTTGTAGCTTTGTTGGCAAAATCAAAAGCTACCTGTGCATCAAAACCCAATCCACTAAGCATGCAACTGAATCGGTTGTTGATTTTAAAAGCATCCACATAGCCAATGTTTCCGAGGAAAATAATGTCCAGCGCCTTCTTTGGGTTTTTGGGAATGCCTGCACAAAAAGCAAGACCATTGCCGCTGCCCATGGGGATAATTCCAAAATTGACATCCGTATCTGCCAGTGCCGACACCACATGGTTTACAGTCCCATCACCGCCAGCCATTATTATGTCAGTAATTTTCTCTTTTGCAATCCTCTGCTTCAGGTAGTCATAATCGCCGTGTGGATTGGTTTGCAATATTTCGTAAGGAATATTTTGTTCTGCTGTCCTTTTATGAATTAACTCTTCAAGACTGTCCTTCTTCCCGGTTCCTGATATTGGATTGATCAGGTAAATCATCTTTCTTTCCATAATTCTGTTTTGATCCACTACTCTTTTTTGTAACCAGAAATACTTTTCAGATAATCCCGCTTTACAATGCTGCTGGCTGCACTAAGTGAAAATCTTGCAAATCGTTTTTAAGGCGGCGAAAGTAATGGAATAATGTGTCTGCAAAGATTAAAAAATCAATGCCATCCATGTCCTATTAACATTTTCAGCAGCAATGAATAGGATCGGTTAATTAGGGAAAAAATTTACCCTTCCGTCATCACCCTGTTGTATGCCATGATAAATAATGCACCCAGATTTTTGTATGGAGGGATGTAGTCTTCAAACAATGGATTTTCCTTCAACGTTTTTCCAAGAGTTTTCCAGATGTCGATCCAATTAAGGTCTTTGCCTTGGCGTAGTGCCTCTGTAATGGCAATGATTAAAGGTCCGTTGACAGAGCCGCTACCAACCTGCTTGCTAGCTATGATGTGTGCAAACGGGCTAATACTGAGTACCCGATTGATGTTTTGAAATCCACCGCAACTGCCCAGCAGCACCACCTTTACCGAAGGTACCAATTGCTCTATCGTAGATGAAACATGATAGCTATGCCCACGGTGGATAATGATAGTTGGGTCAACCTCAGCCTCACGCAAATACTCATTCAGGTCTTGCTGTGCTTTCTCATCAAGACCTTCCTTTTCGTCCAATGGTTTGTTGCTGTAAATAATGACTGGAACGGTTCCTTTAGTTGAGACAATTTCTGTCCATTCAGGTTTATCCACAATCTTCCAGTTGCCATTACCAAACTGACTTCTCAAAAATTTAAATTGCCATTCGCCATCTTTATCGCCATAAAAAAACTGCTGAATAATGATTTTCTGATTCGCACTTTTCAATTCATTATTGCTGACACTGTAAATGGGCGGAATTCCAAACTTTGTTGATAGGTTCGAAGTACCCGAATCAAGGCTGAGAAAAATAGTGTTCAAAAGATCATAAATGGTAAAGGCTCGTTTGTTGCTTTCTATATTTTGTTGCTGCACATTGGACTGAACTTCTTCTAAAATCAACTTGCGGAGAGAACGGTCTGATATGCTGGCGTAGCTGTCAGCCACGTCCACAGGATCTTCCAGGCTGTTGGTTTTTTCCAGGCCTCCGGCAAATGAGCGCATTAATATTTCTGCATTGCCTTTATTCATTCTTTTCAAAAAGTTGTCAAGAGTGTTATAATCCGCTGCCATTTTAATAAATTTCTTAAAATGGTCAAAGTTGACTGACAGCAACAAAGTATCGCTGTTCGGGTTTTTCATCCTTTGAAAAATACGGTCATACACTTTCAGATAGCTGCTGGTGTAAATTTCGTTTTCGCCCAGCACACACAGGTAATAAAGTTCCTGCGGGTTTAAAGTTTCTACTTTTTTCATCCTTATGTTATCCGGCGAATCGTGAAGACCGTTGATGACATTGATGAATTCGTCTAATGCTTTTTGTTTCAACATTTCGGTCAGTGCATCCATGGCCATTGGCGTGTCACGGCGGCGAACCCTTTCTGCATAATCAATTTGGGTATTGACCAGGAGGCGGTAGTATTTGAATGGATCTTCTTTTTGCTGGTCTATTTCTTCCATACTGATTTTTCCTTTATATAGATTGTCAAGAAAGGGAAAATAGATTCTTCCTTCATTCAGCTTTGCCAGCCTGGCAATTGTTTGAATCAGTGGATCATCCATGCTGTTGATCTTTCTGCCAAGGTCCGAATTGGGCGCCTGAGCATAAGTATACAACTCTTCCTGCTGGGTTCGGGCCACCTTGCGAATAAGGCTATCAGCAAAGTAAACGTTGGGATTATTGCGCAAAACCGCCATAATCTTGCCGGGATATTTTGTAATTGTTTTTAGTAGCAAGATGCTTTTGCTGCTGTCAAACCCCACGTTTTTTTGAAACGAAAAAGACTTTATTAGAATGTTGCCAATTTCAAGGTCGTTTCCTTGTATGATTGGCACAATAGAAAAATTATTTTTGTCTAAAACCATTGCATCGTTGTAGGCAGTCACCAAATCAGGCAGTTGCTCCCCTTTTATGCGACGTTGCCGATAGATCGTTTCATAAGAACCAAGCACATCATTCAATCCACGCAAATATTTTATCTTTTCGTTGGCACCAAGAGTGGTATCGGCTTCTATCTGATCCTGGATTCCGTCCACCTTATTAAATAGGGAATAGTTAATTTGCATGTTCACTTCTGTGTCGGAACTGGGATTGAACGCATTGTCTTCTTTCTTATCCAGCTTGTCAATCCATTTTTGCGAACGGTCTACATTTTCATGAAATATTCTTCGCATCAGCGGAATAACATGCTTTGGCTGAGAGAAAACGACCGAGGAGGAAATTGTAAAAATAATCAGCAAAAATTTGTACATATTGTGCATAGGTCAAACAAAAATAGCATCATTTACAGGAAAGTATTATTGTCATTCTTCTTTTATGATTTTCTTGTAAAAAATAGAAGTCTTCGGACTTAACAATTATATAATCGGGCAAAGTGAATTTAGCATGAGCATCAAATTATTTTTGTGTAAACATATTGTTAATGGAGCCCAATTTTAAGAAGGTTTTGATAGTGGATGACGAACCGGATATACTGGAAATTGTATCGTACAATTTGCTGAAAGAAGGATACGATATTCAGACGGCAAAAAACGGCCTGGAAGCATTGGAAAAAGTATCGGTTTTTAAACCCGACCTTGTTATCCTGGACATTATGATGCCCAAAATGACGGGTGTGGAAGTGTGCCAGATACTCCGCTCCAAACCTGAGTATAATGATATGCTGATCATTTTTCTGACCGCCCTCAGCGATGAAATTTCCCAGATCAAAGGACTGGAAACGGGTGCTGACGACTATGTCAATAAACCCATAAGCCCCAAAGTGCTTGTGAGCAGGGTAAATGCCATTTTCAGAAGGTTACAAAAAGAAGATGGAAAGCTGATCCGCCTACAGGGCATTACAATTGATCCTGTCCGGTTTTTAGTAACACTACATGGGACGGATATTATTCTTGCCAAAAAAGAGTTTGAACTACTTTACCTGCTGGCATCCAAACCGGGTCGTGTTTTTTTGCGAAATGAAATATTGAGCCAGGTCTGGGGTGCTGAAGTGATTGTGGGCGACCGCACTATTGATGTACACATCAGAAAGATCAGACAAAAACTAGGGATTGACTGTATTACAACTGTCAAAGGGGTAGGTTATAAATTTGAGATGGCTTCTGAATAGTTAATTGGTTTATTCGTTAACTGGTTTATTGGGTTGATCATGATTTGATTCTGATTTTACTGGCTTAATACTCAAAACCAAGTACTGAATACTTCCTTCCCCACTACTACTTTGTTAGCTTTGCAGATTATGTTCAACACAAAGAGTTTAACACCGCAGCAGCTTTCACTATTCACTGCGGCCATTTTAGCATTGCCTATTTCTGCTGGATATTATTTTTTGCATCCCGACTGGCGTATCACTCTGTTAGTACTCGTCATCATTTTTACAGGCAGTTTTTTCCTCATCCAGTTTACACTTGAACGGTTCATTTACAGGAAAATAAAACTGATTTACAAATTCATTTTTCAAACAAAAGCATCATTAAGAGAGGAGACCTACTACAAGTATATTTTGCCTCAAAAAAGCATTGATGAAGTGCGGGAAGATGTGGAAAAATGGGCATTGCAGCGCAAAGAAGAAATAGAAGTGCTGAAAAGCAACGAGGCATACCGGAAAGAATTTTTGCAAAACCTTGCGCATGAATTCAAGACTCCCATTTTCGCCATACAAGGCTATGTAAGCACACTGCTGGATGGTGCTATGGAAAACCCGGAAGTCAGCAAACGCTTCCTGGAAAATGCTTCACGAAACGTGGACAGAATGGTGTCACTGATAAACGACCTGGACGAAATCACCAAACTGGAAAGCGGTGAGCAGCCACTTGCCAAAAGTCATTTCATCATTCAGGAACTTATAAAAGATGTGTACGAATCTCTCTCCATAAAAACGGCGAAGAAGCACATTAAATGCAGTATTAAAAAGGGTTGCGAACAACCAATAACTGTGTATGCCGATGCTGAAAAAATCCGGCAGGTCATTATCAATATTGTAAGCAACTCCACCAAATATGGAAAGGAAAACGGCAACATTGTCGCCAGTATTTACCGCACAGATGGCAAGCATGTGCTGGTGGAAATAAGTGACGATGGCATCGGCATATCCGAAGAGCATCTGCCCCGCATTTTTGAACGATTCTACCGCACCGACCGTGGCCGCAGCCGCGATGTGGGGGGCACCGGCCTTGGCCTCGCCATTTGCAAACACATCATAGAAGCCCATGGACAGGCCATCCACGTCCGCAGCAAACCCGATGTGGGAACCACAATAGGGTTTACATTGCAGTTATAAGGTTCTGGCTTTTTGTCAATCACGATTTCATTTTTGCGCAGCAATTTTCCAAAAAAATAATTTGGTTTATTTTATAAACTACTCTACATTTGTTTTTCGAAACGATAAAAACAATGAAACCAATTTATTTTTTGCTGCTGGTTTTGCTCACAAACATTGCCTACTCACAGATCAGGATAACAGGTAAGGTCGTTGACAACAAAAACCACCCTTTGAGTGGAGCAAGCATTTCCCTCAAAAATTCTTATGACGGTGGAACAACTGACAGCACAGGAAAGTTTTCTTTTAAAACAACAGAAAAAGGCGAACAAACGCTGGTGGTGTCAAGCATAGGCTTTAACGATCATGAGGAGAAAATAACGATTGGTAAAGAGCCGGTACATGTATCGGTTTCTCTGAGAGAGAAACTGGACGAACTGAAAGCAGTGATGGTGACAGCAGGCACTTTTGAGGCGGGAGACAAAAAACGTGCTGCCACGGTCTTGAATACCATGGATGTGCTAACAACCGGAGGTGCAAATGCAGACATTTCTGCAACAGTCAAAACCCTACCCGGTGCTCAGCAAATTGGCGAAAGTGAAGGCTTGTTTGTAAGAGGTGGTGCAGGCTACGAAACCAAACAGTTTATAGACGGTACATTGGTCAACAATCCCTATTACAGCAGTGTGCCAGACATTGCACAGCGTGGCCGCTTCTCCCCGTTTTTGTTTAGAGGCACAGTGTTCAGCACAGGCGGCTATTCTGCATTGTACGGACAGGCATTGTCTTCTGCACTCATTTTAGAATCCATTGATTTACCCGATCAATCGGCAGCCAATGCTTCCATTTCGCCCATTATTTTGGGTGGTGGCATACAGAAACTGGCAAAAGATAAAAAGAGCAGTTGGGGCATTAACTATGGCTACACCAACCTGCTGGTTTATTTCAATATTGTAAAACAAAAAGTGGACTATTTTCAGATGCCGGAGTTTCACACGGCGGAGGCCAACTGGAGAATAAAAACCAAACGTGGCGGCTTTGTGAAATACTATACCACGTTTCAAAGTAACCGCCTTGGTCTGCGCCGGGGCGACATTGACAGCCTGAATGTGAAAGATGCATTTGGCATTAAAAACAAAAACTGGTACAACAACTTCAGCTATCGCGAAAACCTGGGTAAGGGCTGGAAAATGAATGCCGCCCTGAGTTACAGCACCAACATAGATGATCTAACGAACCAACTACAAGATCAAAACAACAATCCAAAAACATTTACAAATGCCTATTGGATGAATGACAAAAACTTTATCCTGCACAACAAGCAAGACCTCAGCCAGGTTAGATCTGTTTTTGAAAAAAGATTAAGAGGCATCAGCACTGTGCGGTTTGGTGGGGAGTACATGTATAGCTATACCAAAAGCCATTATAACACTTACAATACTTTGCTGAAAGACCATTATACAGCGGCTTTTGCAGAAACGGACATTTACCTGACCAACAACATTGCTGCCAAAATAGGCGGACGTTTTGAACATTCATCCATTATTGATAAAGCCAACGTTGCCCCACGTTTTTCCCTGGCCTACAAGACCGGAAAAGATGCACAGATGTCTGCAGCTTATGGCATCTTTTATCAAAAACCTGAAAACACACAACTGATTTTCACTACTAATCTTGGCTACACCAAAGCCATTCATTACATCATCAATTATCAGAAAACAAAAACGCTAACCACTTTCAGGATAGAAGCTTTTTACAAAAAATATCTTGACCTGGTAAAAACGGCACCAAATGTGAACAACAGTGGAAACGGCTTTGCTAAAGGGATTGAGATCTTTTGGCGCGATAAGAAAACAATTAAAAATCTTGACTACTGGATCAGTTATTCATACTTAGATACTAAAAGGGATTACCTGAACTATCCCCAGCAATTGCAGCCTGGTTTTGCGGCCAATCACACAGCATCGTTCGTTACCAAAAGATGGATCAACAAAATTTCTACGGGCTTCAATTTTACTTACAGTTATGCGACCGGAAGACCCTATTACAACTTTCAGCCTGCCGCTAATGGCACAGGAAAATATGTGATAAACGACCGGGGCGAAACCAAAGATTTTCATACCCTTGGTTTTAGCCTGAACCATGTGCGAAAAATTGGAAAGGCATTTGCAGTGCTGGTAGCCAGTGCCACCAATATCCTGAACTATGACCAGGTTTATGGCTACAATTATTCTTACAGTGGACAGTACAAAGAAGCCATCAGGCCACCGGCAAAGCAGTTTTATTTTCTTGGCTTGTTTTTAAGTTGGGGCATAGACAGAACACAGGATGCGATTAACGGGAACCTTTAATTAATTAGAAATTACGAATGAGGGAATCTTAAACTCTAAACATTAAACCCTAAACTCTTAATATGGAAACAAACATTCCTGACAACATGAAAGATGAAATGCTTTGGAAACTCGCAAAGAGAAGAGCCGGCTTCAAATGGAGCTTCCTCATGTATGTGCTGGTCAATCTGTTGCTAATCGGCATATGGTATTTTTCTTCCGGCTATGGCAGTTATTTCTGGCCTGTGTGGCCTTTGCTTGGCTGGGGACTGGGCATTTCTATTCAGTATTTTGAAGCCTACCACGGCCAGGAATTTTTCTCTGTTCAAAATGAATATGACAAGCTAAAAAATAAATCATAAAACGAATGAACGGGAAACAGGAAATCTTTCAACAACAACAATAAAACAAACAACTCCAAACCCCAAACTCCAAACAGTTCTTTTAAACAATTCTTCCAAACAAATCTTTTAACAATAAAAAACAAAACAACATGAAACGTATTTTCTTATCCCTCTCTTTCCTTGCGGTAGTAGTGATAGCCTCTGCACAAGACGACAAATTTCAGAAAACAATGGAGCAGACAGTGACAACACTTGACTCTGCAAAAACACCCGAAGACCTTAAAGATGTAGCAGCCAAATTTGAACGGATTGCCGATGCTGAAAAAACGCAGTGGCTGCCATATTATTACGCTGCTGTTGCAAACATCTTTGTTGGGTTCAGGGATGAAAAAGCAGACAAGGATGCACTTGCAGACAAGGCCGACGGTCTTATTTCAAAAGCAATATCTCTCCAACCAAAAAACTCGGAAATTTACCTTGCTAAAAGCATGTCTGCCACACTCCACATGATGGTAGATCCCATGAACAGGTGGCAAAAATATGGTGCCGATTTGCGTGAAGCCATGATGACTGCCCGCCAGCTTGACCCAAGCAATCCAAGGACTTACTATTGGGAAGGGCAAAATGTAATGGGTACTCCGGAGCAGTTTGGAGGTGGCAAAGCCAAAGCCAAACCTATTTTTGAGAAATCAGCAGAACTATACAAAACGTCTAAACCTGTTAGCAGCATTTATCCACATTGGGGCGAAGACATCAACAAACAAATGCTGGACATGTGCAGCAAACCCGAATAGTTATTTTTCAAAGCACAACACAACGGATACAACGGCATCGGATAAATCGTTGTATCCGTTGTTGTATTTGCCACAATTCCGCTCTTATCCATGCATGATATTGAGCCATTTTTGAAAAATTATTGCAGAAAAAAAAGAACAATGACCACACACGACAAGCCAATGAGCGAACAGGAAAGCCTGCATCTCATTACAGAAATGATTCAAAAAGCAAAAGCCAGTTATCATGAAACAGGTGTGAGTGCATTACTTTGGGGCAGCACTGTTTTTGTTGCTGGCGTGGTCACTTTTTTGCAAATGCAATACGGTTTTAAACTGCCTTTTGATATTTGGCTGCTCGTCTTGCTGGCACTCATTCCACAGGTTATTATTTCATCCAAAGAAGCCAAACAGCAAACCTTCAGAAGTCATCACCAGATTGCGGTTGACTACATCTGGATGATTTACGGAACCACCATTTTCGGGCTGGTCATTTACCAGATTTTCATGCCATCTGCCACGAAACACCTCACACATGATGAGGGCTGGATCATGATGAAACACAGTATTCACGGCACTTCTGCTGATGAACCGCTCACTCCTTTTGCACCCAGTTTCACTTCCGTATTCCTACTCATTTATGCACTGCCCACACTCTTCACAGGGCTGCTTACCCGGTTTCGCCCTATGATTATTGGTGCATCACTCACTTATGTTTTCTTCGTCGTTTCACTTTTTACCGCAGTCAAATATGATATGCTGCTTGCCTCTGCCGCAGCATTGGTTTGCTGGTTCATACCGGGCATTATTTTAAGAAGAAAATACCTGAAAAGCAAAGCGGCCAATGTTTAAGGAGCTTGATCCCATATTACATTCTCAACTGCGGCTGGCTGTCATGAGCCTGTTGATTTCTGTGAAAGAAGCAGAGTTCACATTCATTCGCCAAAAGACCAATGCCACGGCAGGCAACCTGAGTGTGCAGGTGCAAAAACTGAAAGAAGCAGGCTACATAGATGTAAAGAAGGAGTTCAAAGACAACTATCCATTGACGACCTGTAAGATAACTTTAAAGGGTATCGAAGCCTTTGATGAGTATGTGAAGGCTTTGCAGGAATATTTGCAGGTGGGAAGATAATCAGTGTAGTGTATCAGTTTGGAAATTATTCTTTTATAATGGGATATTTAAATAGGAAAGAATGCCATCTTAATAATTTCTTTGCTTTAAATTTAAAAAATACTTCCAATAGCTAGAATGTGTTGCTTGATTTTTAAATCAATAAACATATTATCTTTGGCCGCTAACTTTAAGTTATGCCAAAACCAGTTGTCAAATCAAAAACTATTGTATCGGCCAATAAGTATAGCACCAACTTTTGGGGCATGATTCAAAATGTTTTAATTGCTTCACTTAACAAAGGGCAGCTAATGATAGGTTTTGTTGGCATGATACTACTGGTAATGACTATAAAAATGAGTAGTTCAGATATTAAAGACGTGCTGAAGGACGTTATAGTAATGGCAAAAGACTGGCACAATGCAGGTTGGATTTTACTTTTCATAGTTACCGTATCATCTGCTTATCTGTTAAGACGGGCAAGAAATTTGCACGATCAACAGTTAAAGCGATTAGAGAATACTAAATAATCATTACTTTTAACCACTAAAAACCTCAACATGGCAACGATAATCTTCTTGTTTATCTTACTTGCTTTTTATCATTTTTACATGGAGAGCTTTGTCATTCCTATAAAGCACATGGAAATAAGAGGCCGTTTTGAATGCCTAAAATATGAAGCAATTGAGGCACACAAAAAAAATGAAAAAATGTCTGTTGATTTATTGATTGATTTTCAGAATAGCCTTGCCATTACATCGACATTTACACCCCATCTCAACATCCTGAGCCATTTTAAGTACAGGCTAAAAATGACCAAAAAGGAAGTAGAAGAGATTGAAAGCAAGAGCAACGAGATGAGTGCACTTTTATCAAACCCAGACAATAAAGTATTCAGGAAATTCCTTTCTGACTATAATAAAATCGTTGGCGCGGCATTTCTTGTAAATCTTGGCGGTTGGGTTATCTATGCTATGCCATTATTAATCTTGCACAAAATTTATAACTTTTGCGCCTCTTTAAAGAATCCGTTCATAAATAAAAAGGTAACTGAATATCTTTTGAATAAAAAAGAATACTCGAACTTGTCAAAATCTCAGCCATCATTAACAGGCTCTTTGGCTTGGTAAGTCATGGATATATGCCTTAAACGAGATGCTTTTAAAATAGATTAAATTAGTGGTGCTATTTTGCCGCTTAAGTTTATAACTTACTCTTGTTTTTGGTGTCTTATAATTTGCCAGCACAACTATATTTTTAATAATCATAGGATTTAGGTAAGTTCCTGCTTACGTAAGGGTGTTACACGAAGTGACTTGTGAACTTTTGCGAAGTGTAAAGTGATAACGCAACAATGGTTTTCTATTTTCTTTGATAAAGGATTCGTAAACCCGGTAAAACTTAACAATTCCATTCTCATTGTTAAGTTTTGACGTTTTACATAAATGGGAGCAAGTGAACTAACTTTGTCCATTATTGTTATACTATCCATGCAGCCTGTTATCCAAGTCGAGCATCTATCAAAAAACTTCAAAGATTTTAAAGCAGTTAGCGACCTTTCCTTTACCGTCAATAAAGGTGATATTTATGGTTTCCTGGGACAAAATGGTGCCGGCAAATCTACAACTATCCGCATGTTGCTCTCGCTTATTACTCCTACTGCGGGAAGCATCGAACTATTTGGTATGAAGCTGTCCACACACCGTTCTGAAATATTGAGGCAAACCGGCGCGGTGATTGAAAAACCGGACGTTTACAAATATTTAACGGCTTACGAAAACCTTCAATTGTTTAGCAAAATAAGCGGTGTAAAAGTAGCCGACCGCACTCAAATCCTTGCACAACTGGAAACTGTTGGCCTTCTGGATCGTGCCGAAAGCAAAGTGAAAACTTTTAGCCAGGGTATGAAACAGCGGCTCGGTATTGCCATTGCACTGATACACAATCCTCAACTAATCATTCTCGACGAACCTGTGAACGGACTTGATCCGCAAGGGATTGCAGACGTTAGAAACCTCATTTTGAAACTTAGCAAAGAAATAGGTAAAACCGTGGTTGTATCGTCGCATTTATTAAGCGAAATTCAACTGATTGCCAACCGTCTGCTGATTATTGATAAAGGAAAAAAAATGGTGGAAGGAAACGCTTCTGAACTTTTTGATCCTGCACAAACCATTGTGGAAATAGATACGCTGAATAATGAACAGTCGCTTCATACATTGCAGCAAAGTCAATGGGGGTCATTGTTGCAACCAATTAGAGATCATAAGATCATCCTGAAAATGCACAAAAATGACATCCCCGTTTTACATAGATCTTTGGTTGAACTAAACATTTCAGTCATCGCCGTTCAACCAAAACATTCTCTCGAAGATTATTTTTTACAAGTCACAACCGGAAACCAACATGTGGAAGCTTTTGCAGATTGAATTGTTCAAAATTTTCAAACGGCCACGCACCTACATCAGCTTTGCCGCCATCACAGCATTGGTGGTGGTCATTCAATTTGGGCTAAAGGTGGATGGCAACACCTATGTGCAGTTTATGCTGCGGGACTTGTCGGCTTCTTTTGACATTGAAGGAAAGGTGCTGAATGGTTATCTGGTCTGCTACATCATCCTTCAGCTATTACTGGTGCATGTGCCGTTGCTCATTACACTCATTGCCGCCGACCTCATTTCCGGCGAAGCCAATATGGGTACACTACGCCTTTTGCTCACCAAACCCGTCAGTCGCACAGAAGTCATTGGTGCAAAATTCATGGCAGCCACCATTTACACACTCATGTTACTGGTTTGGATGGCGGTGTTGGCATTGTTTTTATCGCTACTCATCTTTGGCCCCGGCGACATGCTCAACCTAAAAAGCGGCTACATCGTTCAGTTGAAAGGTGCTGACATTATGTGGCGATATGCCTGTGCATTTGGCTTTGCCGCATTGGCCATGCTGACGGTGGCATCATTAGGATTTTTCCTGTCCATTTTTGCAGAAAACTCCATTGGCCCCATTGTTGCCACCATGAGTGTCATTGTCGTTTTCACCATTCTCAGCACATTGGACATTCCTGTTTTTGATGCCATCAAACCATACCTCTTCACCACACATATGATTGGCTGGAAAGGTTTTTTTGATGTGAAAGTAACTGCTGACAACGAAGCTATTAGCGGCTCGGTTCAAAACATGGGTAAAGTGCTGGAGGCCGCCGGGGTGCTGGCTTTACACATTGTGGGATTAGTGGCGGCATCTGTTTTTGTGTTTAAGCGAAAGGATATTTTGAGTTAAAATAACAGTCAGGTATCCGGTTCAATGATAGAAGGGTGAAACATTTATTTCAGTTATGGGGATGTGAAAATACCAACTGCAAAAATGAATGGTTTTAGGGTCTAAAGATTTGCTTTTGCGTACCGCATCTTTTATTTGTTCAGTTGTGTAAATTTTGAGGAGCATATAAAAGTCGGCGGTAAAACCACGTGTAAGAACCCGCTCAATAATGTATCGCTGGTGAAGCTGAAGGTCAATATCGGCAACCTCTGCATCCCAAAATAACTGCCGGCTAAATGGGAAAATGCCGGACTTTAATTTTTCGTCCAGCAGGGCTGTATTGGTGAATTGAAAATAGTTTACCGTTGCGATTGCGAAGTTATTGCTTTGATATAAAAATTGCAACAAAGCAAAATTTATATTGTTGTCTTAACAAAACATGGAAAAAGCTCAATAGCATTACTGAACCTGAACGGAGCGTCGCCAATGAAGCCAAACCAGGGTACAAAAGCTGGTGACCAAAAGAAAGCAAATGGGACAGGGTTTTGCAAAAAAAATTAGAAGAAATAAAGAAGATCATGAAGAAACTTACACTGTTGATTGGCGGGCTGATGATGCTTTGCGGCAGTGCATTTTCGCAGGATGTGACGGCACTGGTGAAGAAGGTGAAAGCCAAACTCGACAAGGTGAACGACTACACTGCGGATGGCAAAATGAAGACGGATATTGCGTTTATAAAAGCACCTGCCGGCAACGTGAAACTTCTGTTTAAAAAACCGAACAAGTTTAAACTGAAACGAGAGAATGGCATTTCTATTTTGCCAAAAGGCGGTGTGGCGGTGAACATGAGTTCGGTGTTGGCGGGTGATAATTATTCGGTGATTGCAAGCGGTGAAAGTACCATGGATGACAGACCGGTAAAAGTAGTGAAACTATTGCCAACAGACGAAAGCGGCGATGTGGTGCTGACAACTTTGTACATTGACGAAGCCAACCTGCTGATCAGAAAATCGGTGACGAACACGAAGGAAAATGGCACTTACGAAATGGAAATGAATTATGGCAAATACGCCTCTTTTGGCCTACCCGATAAAGTTGTTTTTTCGTTTAGCACCAAAGATTATAAGCTGCCCAAGGGTGTGACACTGGAGTTTGAAACGGGCGATGCGCCCAAGCAAACTCTGAAAAACAAGAAGGGCAGAGTAGAGATTGTGTACACCTCCTACTCTATCAATAAGTGGATTGCAGATACTGAATTTAAGTAGTCGTTCTTTTGAAGTTCAAAATCTTACTTTTGTGTCTCAGACAAAAGGGAATTACAGGCAATGAAACTTAACCAAACCACTCTTAACAAGGTGGAAAAAATATTGGAAGATGCAGAATACATTGTTCGCTACGAAAGGGGAACTTTCCAAAGTGGCTATTGTATTTTGGAGGCAAAAAAAGTGGTCGTTCTCAATAAATTTTTGAGTGTTGAGGGGCGTATCAACACCTTGATAGATCTGATTCCTCAAATTAAACTGAACATTGACCTGCTGACTCACGAATCGCAAAAGCTGTATGAGGAAATTTTGAAAAAAGTGGTTGTGCCTGCAACCGACAAACCAAATGAATTGCCTTTTGAGGAACAATAATTGGTTCATTTTTTCCTCTGCTTCCTAACTGTTTTTCCTGTACGTTTGTAACTGTGGCTTATCCATCTCTTACCATAACTTTTCTGGGAACTGGCACCAGCAGCGGAGTGCCTATGGTGGCGTGCAGTTGCGACATTTGCACATCCACAGACCCACGGGATACCCGCCTGCGCAGCAGCATTTTAGTTCAGTCCGACACCACCACCATTGTTGTAGATACCACACCGGATTTTCGCTATCAAATGCTTCGTGAACATGTGAAACAACTTGATGCAGTCCTGATCACTCATCCGCACAAAGACCATGTAGCAGGCATAGACGACACCCGACCTTTCCAGTTTTTTTCAGGCCGACCAACCGAAATTTATGGCACCTGCCAGTCTCTTGAAGGAATCAAACAGGAAATTCCATATGCTTTTCAGGATTTACAATATCCCGGCATTCCAAAAATAGTCCTTCACGAAATTTCCTTGCAACCTTTTACTATAGGTGACATTGACATTATTCCTATAAAGGTGTGGCATTACAAAATGCCGGTGTATGGTTTTCGCTTTGGAAAATTTACCTACATAACCGATGCAAAAAGTATTGAAGACAGCGAAAAAGAAAAAATAAAAGGCAGTGAAATTGTTGTTTTGAATGCGCTTCGCAACGAGCCACACATTTCCCATTTCACACTGTCAGAAGCAGTTAATTTGGTAGAGGATCTGAAAATACCAAAAGCTTATTTTACCCATATCAGCCACCAATTAGGCTTACATTCTCTTGTGAATGAAAGTTTACCCGATTACATAGCATTAGCCTACGATGGCTTAAAAATTCATATTTAATACTGAATTTGAGCGTAAAGTGTTATTTTGGTGACTTCAACCTAAACCTTTACGCATATGACCTGGTGGAACCGCGTTGTAAAAAACTATTTTACTTTCTCAAAAAAAGAAAGAAATGCTTTGATGGTCATGCTTTTGCTTGGAGTTGCAGCATACCTGGTTTCAAGATTTTATCCTGTTAATCAACCTGTGGTAAAACCTGGTGCTTTTCAGCAAGATTTAGCCACGTTAAAAATATCCATTGACAGTAGTCATCCTTCCCGAAGTTATACTTATCACAAGAACAACGAGGATGAAAATGAGGATTATGACCGCTCCTATCGGTTTGAGAAAAAGTCCAATGAAAAAGCTGAACTATTTCCTTTTGACCCAAATACACTTGATGCAACAGGCTGGCAACGGTTGGGACTAAAAGACAGAACCATTACCATTATCCAAAATTTCCTGGCGAAAGGTTACAGGTTTAAAAAGCCGGAAGACCTGCAAAAAATATATGGATTAAAGCCCGACGAGGCAGAGCGGATGATCCCTTTTGTACAGATAGCCGCAACTACTACAGAAACAAATCTACCGGCGAAAACGAATCCAAATCTATTTCCTGTAAAGGAATACAAGCCGACTATTCTCAACATCAATACCGCAGATACAACGGCATTCATTGCCCTGCCAGGTATCGGCAGCAAACTGGCTTCGCGCATTATTTTATACAGGGGAAAACTGGGTGGTTTTATTTCTGTGAACCAGGTAGGGGAAACGTATGGCTTGCCCGACAGTACCTTTCAAAAAATAAAAAACAGGTTTCAGTGTGAATCATTTGCGCCCCAGCAGATCAGCATCAATACTGCTGATGCAGAGAAACTAAAATCTCACCCATACATCCGATGGAGCATTGCCAATGCAATTGTCAATTATAGGACACAACACGGCAATTTTAAATCGGTAGATGATTTGAAAAATATCGCTCTGATTACGGATGAAATTTTTCAGAAGATGAAGCCTTATGTTATGTTGTAAAGTAAAAGAAAGTAGATCTTTAGGCTTAGTAAAATGATTATTCAGGGTAAAAGTCGGACTTAACCGAAAGCAATCGAAGGAGTCGAAAAATTTTCTCTTCTTAATTGATTTAAAAAACCTCTGTTCGCCAGGTTTGGAAAAAAACAATTTTTAAACGATACATTTGCGACTTAAATAATCAATAATATGGCTTTTGAAATCACCGGCAAACTGACTGCCAAATTTGACATCGTACAACGCAGCGAAACGTTTAAAACAAGAGAGTTCGTTATTGAAAACAATGAAGATAGCAATGGCAGGGTGTTTACCAGCTACATCAAATTTCAGTGTGTGCAGGACAAAACGGCCATGCCCGACAGGTTCAACATTGGCGATGAAGTGAAAGTGCAGTTTAACATAAAAGGAACCAAGAGGGAGAAAGACGGCAAAGTAAACTACATCACCAACCTCGATGCATGGCGTATGGAAAGCCTGAAATTATCTCAGAACAATGCTGTGCCCGACCAGGTCAATTACAATGACATTCCACCTCCGTCTGACAACAATGATGATTTACCTTTTTAGTAGTTGAGGGTTTAGGTTTGAGTTTAATGTTTAGAGTTTAATGTTTAGAGTTTCGCGATACCATTGTCTAAATACTAAATACTGCTTTTTTTGCGACCATTTTTAGGATAAATACCTAACAAGCATGCAACAACAACTTTCTCTGAAACTGCTTCCGGCAGAAGCCTTGAACAACGATGCTATCAAACAACGGGTAGCCGACTCTGCTGGTCTTGAAATGACCGATATTACAGGGTTTCATTTGCTCAAAAAATCAATAGATGCCCGTGGAAAACAGCCCTGGATTAACCTCACCGTCAGGGCATTTATCAATGAGCCTTTTGCAGACAATAGCAGTGAGACCATTCATTTTAATGACGTTAGAAAAGCGTCTCGCAAAGTCATTATTATTGGCGCCGGGCCTGCCGGTTTGTTTGCAGCCATCAAGCTGATGGAGCAAGGCATTCAGCCCATCATACTGGAGCGTGGAAAAGATGTTAGAGCCAGGCGGCGCGACCTTGCTTTACTCAACAAAGAAGGCATTGTGAACCCTGAAAGCAACTACTGCTTTGGCGAAGGCGGCGCAGGCACCTATAGCGATGGAAAACTCTACACCCGCAGCAACAAGCGTGGCGACATCAACCGCATCCTCAATCTTTTTGTTCAGTTTGGCGCAGAGGAGCAAATATTGTACGAGGCGCATCCACACATTGGCACCAACAAACTTCCGCAGATTATGACTGCCATGCGGCAGGCAATTGTAGAGCATGGCGGCCTTTTTTTATTTGAAAAAAAACTGGTTGATTTTGTCGTCACTAACAACAGAGTCACCAAAGTAAAAACGGCTGATGGCGATGAGTACGAAGCCGATGATGTTATATTGGCCACAGGCCATTCTGCCAGGGATATTTTCACATTGCTACACAGCAAAAACATTTTGATTGAAGCAAAACCTTTTGCACTTGGCGTAAGGATAGAGCATCCGCAAAATGTGATTGACAGCATACAATACAACCACTCTTCTCTTGCAAATGAAACCAGGCCCGATGGATTGCCACCTGCCTCCTATTCGCTGGTGCAGCAGGTGGAAGGCAATGGCGTGTTTAGCTTTTGCATGTGTCCCGGCGGCATCATTGCACCAGCAGCCACAAGCCCCGGGCAATTGGTGGTCAATGGCTGGAGCCCCAGCAAACGCAACAATCCCTTTGCCAACAGCGGCATGGTGGTGACCTGTGACAGAGGCAGCATTGAAAACCTGGAAGAATACAAAGCATTTCTGCAAACAAAAAACGCCACAATAGATTCTCCATTGTCCATGATGTATTTCCAGGAAATGGTGGAGGCGAATGCCTACAATGCAGGTGGCGGAAAGTTTGTGGCACCTGCCCAAAGAATGGTTGATTTCTGCAACAATAAAATGTCTGCCACATTGCCCGGTTGCAGCTATGTGCCGGGACTGAGAAGCAGCGATTTGCGGGTTGTTTTGCCCTCATTTATTCATCAAAGTTTGCAACAGGCTTTTAAATCTTTTGGCAAAAAAATGCGTGGCTATTTTACAAACGATGCCCTCATTGTCGCCACCGAAAGCCGCACTTCTTCACCCGTGAGGATACCGAGAGATAGCCATACACTTCAGCATCCGCAAATAGAAAACCTTTATCCATGCGGCGAAGGGGCGGGCTATGCAGGAGGCATTGTGAGCGCAGCCATGGATGGCGAAAGGGTGGCGGATATGATAGGACGTGTAGGTATAAAAATGTAGGAACAGGCCTCGGCATGTTCCTACGGAGGCATGTTCCTACGGTAGAACAATTTTCAATTTTACAACCATTCATGAAAACATCTTCCATCACCTATCGGCTGACTGTTTTGTGGGCACTCAACGAAAGTGTGTTGGGTGGGTTTTTACATGCAGTGCAAGTTCCCTTTACCGGCATAATGGTCGGCGGAATAGCAGTAGCCATTATCTGCCTGATTGGCTTGCACAACGAAAGGCCATTTGCCGCCATTTGGAAAGCAACTTTGTCTGTGTTGGTCGTCAAATTATTGATAAGTCCTTACACGCCTTTTCCTGCTTATGTGGCCGTTTTGTTTCAGTGTTTTGTGGGGTCTTTTTTCTTTTTATTGTTTGGTTACAGGCGGTGGGCTGTCATGCTTTTTTCAGTCCTGGCAATGGTGGAGTCTGCCATACAAAAAGTGCTGGTTCTGACCTTGATATTCGGCAAAGAACTTTGGACATCCATCAACCAGTTTTCAGATTCGGTTTTGAAACAGTTTGGCCTTCATGTTTCTTCCTACTCTCAAATTCTGATTGTTGCCTATGTTGCCGTCTATTTTTTATGGGGAGTTATTTTGGGGCTATTTGTGTTTAAACTTCCGGCGGCGATTGCAAAAAAGGAAGACATCATTCAAACCATTTTATCAGTCGGAAATAGCAAAATATCCCCTGCAGAAATGAAGAAAACAAGACAAAATTTTTTCAAAAAAATTATCTTGTTTTTAATAGTACTAAGCCTTGTTTTTTATTTCACCCATTCTGCAATGTTGATGTTAAAATCCATACTGGTCATAGTTTCCATTTATTTTATCATCCCGCTTCTGCTTCAAAAAATCATTCAGTTACTGAAAATAAAAAACAATACAACTCAACTGATACAAGACATGACAGCACTTAAAACTGATGCTGTATTGGTTTGGCAATACACCCACACTCACTACAAAAACCTGAAGGCGTTTTATCAGTTTATTTTGCTGTTATTTGCCATTTCCATTTATGCAAAAAATGAGTAGCTCCATATTCATCTTAACCGGTCCTGTTCACTCCGGCAAAACCACGTGGCTATGTGAGCAGGTGGTTGCCAATAAAAATTGTGCAGGAATACTTCAGCCTGTGGTTGATGGCAGGCGAACGATGTATGATATTCATTCAGGCACCTCAATGTTGTTGGAGGCGAATGATACTGATGAATATGTGATAAAAGTTGGACGCTACACGTTTTTAAGAATCGCATTTGACCGGGCAAAAAATCAATTGATTTCCGCCGTTCATTTGGAAAAAGAGTGGCTCATCATTGACGAAATTGGCAAACTGGAAATAGAGCAAAATGACGGCTTGGAGCCAACGGTCTCGGAGCTGATTCAAATGCGCCTCAACAATCAATTGTCTCCAAAATTGTTGTTGGTTATCCGGGATTATTTGTTGGATGATGCCATTAAAAAATATGGCCTTGACAACGCTTCGGTAATGATTTTTGATGGCAAAAATAAAATGATTTTATAAAGCTGAATGTTGCCAACAAGCACATCAAACCTTTTATCAATAGCCGATTATTTTCAAAAATTCCTCCTTCTTTCTTCTTGAAACATCTATGAAAACGCCGGTTTTAAGTTCTATCTGTCCACCATCGCCTTTTATGTATTTTTTGATGCAAGTCAAATTGATGAGATAAGAATTATGCGGCCTGAAGAATATTTCTTCGGGTAACAGTTCTTCAAATTCTTTGAGCGTTTTGGAAGCGATTATTTTAGTCTTATTTGTGAAATGAAAATTGGTGTAGTTGCTGTTGGCTTCCAGGTATTCTATGTCGGCAATGTCATAAAAAAAAAGCCCTTCCATCGTGTGAACAGCTAGTTTGTTAAGTAGTTTTCTTGGGCTGCTGATGTTGTGCTGCAACAGGTGGATTTGTTCTTTTGTATGGCTGCTTTTTAGTTGACTGATTTTTTCAACTGACTCTTTTAATTCTTCTATGTCAATGGGCTTTAACAGGTAATCAAAAGCTGCGTACTTTATCGCTTTGATGGCATATTGATTGTAAGCAGTGGTGAAGATGATGTGGAAATTTTTATCCGGTAAACTGTTCAACATTTCAAAGCCGTTCATGCCGGGCATTTCTATGTCCAAAAAAATAATGTCAGGATGGTATTGCTCTATTGCAGCTATCCCTTCACGCCCATTGGCTGCTTCGGCTATCACCTGCACCTGCGGGCAATACTCTCTCAGTTTTTCCCTGATGGCGAGCCGCCCTTTTGCTTCATCATCTATTATTATTGCTTTGTGCATTATACAATTTTTAAGTTGACCTGAACTTTTGTTCCCACAGGCTGTTTGCCTTCATACAAATCGGTAAAGATGACGGATGCATCCTTTTCTTTGTTAAACAATTTTACCCTGTCATAGCTCATTTCCATTCCATAAGATTTTCCTTTGCCTGTATTTATTTTTTGTGAGGCAACCCTGCCAATGCCATTGTCGGTAATGGAGTAAACTATATGCTTCTCCGTTTTGGAAATGTGAACCGACAGCATGCCGTCATTTGTTTCTTTGTTTCTTAACCCATGTATGATGGCGTTTTCCACAAAAGGCTGAATGATGAGCGGTGGCACTTTGTAATCACTGTTCATGAGTTCTTCGTCAATATCCAGTCGTGTTTTAAACTTGTTTTCGCTTCGCAATTCTTCCAGTTGAATGTATAGTTTCAGGGTTTCAATATCCTTTGAAAACGGCACTATATTTTCTTTACTACTGTCCAGGACATTGCGGATAAGTTTTGCAAATTTGTTGAGGTATAATGTGGCATTGTATTTATCGTTGGTTTGTATAAACGCATCAATACTGTTGATGCAATTGAACATAAAGTGCGGATTCATTTGGGCTTTGAGTGCGGCCATTTCTGTTTCCACGATATAGTTTTTAATATTCGCTTTCCTTTTCTCATTATTGATTATTTTTTTTACCCCAAGGGCAAACAACCCAAACAGGATAAGCAACCCTGCCGACCTGCTCCACCATTTTTTATACCAGGGTGTCGGAAAAAAAATAGCTTTGTGGATGCCCCCTTTGTCCAAAGGAAACACATTGAACGATAAGGTATGCCAGCCTCCACGCAAATGCCCTATTGAAACCATTTCACCGTTTGCAAATGCCTTCCATTCGCTGCTGACTTCATCCTTAAAGTAGATGACAGCAGGGCTGCCCGAAAAATCATTTGCACTGACGTAAAAATTCTTTTCATCGTCTAATTACAATACCAGGCTATCAGCATTTTTAGTTAGGGAATGCCATCTATTATTGGCATTGTTACCTCCATTAAAAATGTAGTAATAAGGTGCTGCCGGTTTTTCAAGATTAAAGCGAAGTACACCACCCGATGTCCCCGAAATGCCTTCTAACGAACCTGTTTTGCACATAGGAGAATATGACCCGGAAGCAATATGCTGCATATCGGATACTGCCAGGCTATCGCCAATTAAACAGGTCGCAAGTGCATTTCCGGAAAGTGTAAATACTTTGTCCTTGTCAAATAAAAATGCAGCATTTGCGTTGCCCTTTTCCGGGGTTTTCTTTTGCAATACTGCACTGTTGGTATTGTATAAATAGACCCCATCTGTGCAGCCGATGAGGATGGCTGAATCGCTTACCTTTTGATATGCAAGCGGAACCACATCAATGGCATGTGTTTCGGTAAGTAACTTGATTGAATTGCCTTCTATTGCGGCTTTGTAGAATGATGTCGATTTAGTGTTCAATAAAATTTTCCCATCCCCGTATTGAAATATACTTTTAAAAAAGGGGTATTCAATTTTAGGGGTAATACTAAACTTTTTGAGCAATAAGCTTCTGCCTCTTTTCTCACAAAAATAAAGACCCTCTTCGCCGGCAGCAATGATTCTATTATCAGAAAGTATAGTTACACTATATAAGAGCGGGATATAGTTATTTATTTCAGCCGGGACACTATGTAACGTACTATTCAGAAAATAGAACAACCCCTTTTCGGCTGCGGTCCAAACAGTATCCCCGTTGCCAGGTAGCATGTGGTTTATCCTGCCGGTATATTTATCAGGAATTATCTTTTGGACAATCATTTGTTTATTACAAACAAACAAGCCTTTTTCCTCAACATAATAATAGCCAAAATTATTTTTTTCTGCTACTGCGGTTATCCTGTCGTTAAAGGATAGGGCTGGTTCTTTTTTCGGTGATAACAGTTTATAATAGGTCTGTGCTGAATCATTCAAATCGGCATAGCTAATACCCTGATTAGCTACTGCTGCAAATAAATGATTGCGGTCGTCAATATAAATGTACTCAACATTATTACCGGATATGCTCCAAAGGTCTTGGTCATAGTGCCTGTATGATGTCGTCACTTTGTCGGTAATAGGGTCATACACTAAAATGCCATTGGTTCCGGTGGCGCAGTATAGCAAACCATTTTTGCTTTGAGCCATTGATTTTACATTGTTTTCCGATGAACCCAGATTGCATTTTTTGATTTTATTAGTCATCCTGTTTGCATAAAAAAGCCCTTGCCTGGTTGCCAACCAAGCCTGTGTTGTATCTCGTGCCACCACTGCATTCACATACAGCATTGGTTCATCCTTTCTTTTGCCTGATAAAAATGAGCTGCTGATTTTTGCGCCAACACTATTGACAGATGCATAGTAGGCTCCTTTGTTTTCCCGGTACCACATACCGGCAGGGGACTGCTTTACTTTATCCTCTATCACTAATAAGACCCCATTAACATCGTTGACTACAAATTGTAAGGCTTTGTCCTTTAAACGTAGCCTGTATAAAGATGCCCGATTATACCCCGTAAACAGCCAAAGGTTATTCTTTCCATCTACGGAAAGCGGTTCCGTATAGTATGATGTAAACCGGTTGTTCTTTTTATACAACGGAATGATGGTGGCAGCCAGGTTCACACTGTTAATGACCATCAACCCTTTTACGGAACCAACGTATATGTCATTTTGATTGCTTTCTACAATGTAGTTTGTCCATCCGCCAAAAAAGTTTTTGTTGCTGTCTGGCAGAGGAAATTTCTTTACTTTTTTTCCATCAAAATAATATAGCCCATCCCATGTGCTTATCCATACAACATTGTTGGCTGCCTTATGAATTTTGGTTACGAGGCTATAAGGGAGGCCATCTGCTGCGGTAAGGTGGCTGAAACGCAAAGATGGTTGCTGCCCATACATTTGTATGGTTGCAAAAAGAAAGAACATTATCATCCGTGGTTGCAGCGGCATTTTTTCATGGTATTGTATGTCGTAAAATTTTTCCTAAACTTCCTTTTAAATTGTTCAAAGCATTTGTTGAATTTTAGCGGATACAACTGATATTCTTTGGGAAATGTTTGTATTGTTCCGTGTTTAAGCAATTTAACAATAAAACTTTCAGATAAGAAAATCAGGGCTTCAAACAGCAGTTTGAAGCCCTGATTAGCAAAATTAGCATTTAGCCTGTGGCAAGCTTTGTAGTTAAAAAACAAAATTTGACTTCTGCACATTCTATGAACGTAGCAAAGTTTAGCTGGTTTCCGGATTTACAACTTCACTATTTTCTTTACAACCTTTTCGTTGCCTATTCTTACTTCCACCAGGTAAACGCCTTTGGCAAAAGAAGAGCCTTCTACAGTTATTTGGTTGCGGCCTTGCGAAGCATTTATAACCGGCAATGCTTTCATTTTTACGCCCAGCGAATTGAAGATGGAGACCTGTGCTTTGGTGGTTTTAGGGGCGTTGATGATAAGATTGAAGGAGGTAGTGAATGGGTTGGGATTAATGTCAAATCTGCTATTGTCTTCTGTATTACCTGGTATTTTATTAACGCCAGCAGTCTCTCTTAATGAACCTCCACATCCTTCTATGTAAGCGTTGAAAAAACTACCATTGCTGGCCACAAATCCTGGTTGAATAAGCACCAGGGAAGCTGCATCTAAAGTTACCTGGGAACCAATCGGTATATTATTGCTCGTAGTGATCGAACCCGAAGATTCTGTTTTAGGAACTGTGTAATTACCAGTTCCCAGGTTGAGATTGCCATAGCATGGACTTGTGCAGTTCATTGCTCTTCTGGCGTTCACACGACCTGCACCTAATAGCCCCACATAATTTGGATTTACCGAATTAATATTGTCTGATCCGTTTTTGATGCATTGAAAAATGTTAAGTGCAGCCTGATTAATGTCAAGTGATTTGATAAGACCACATAGTCCTGCAACAAGAGGGCTTGCCATGGAAGTGCCGGATTTATAACCATATTGGTTAAAAGGTAATGTACTATAAATACTTACCCCAGGGGCAGACACGCCGATCCAACTGCCATAATTTGAAAAAGACGCTTTGGTATCTGTAAGGTCTGTGGCAGCCACAGACAAAACATTATTGTAAGCGGCAGGGTAAAACAGGGTGTCATCGTTGTCGTTACCTGCAGCTGCTACAATACCTACATTGGCCGAAATAGCCAGGTTTACAGAGTTTTGACAAGTATTGCATGGCGCTGTTTGTTTACCTCCCCACGAGCAGTTAATGAAATGCGCCCCGTTGGTAGCTGCCCAAACAATTCCCTCATAGCCGTAATAAATATTGTCGTTTGTGGAAGCATCAGGTGTCGCTTTTACAGCTATTATTTTACAGTTGTAGCCAATGGATGATATACCAACTCCGTTGTTGGTAACAGCTCCTACAATTCCTGCTACATGTGTTCCATGATCCAGCAAGTTAGAGGGTGGAACGGGATTGTTGTCATTGTCTGCAACATCCCTGCTTGAGCTAACATTGCCTGCCAAATCCGGGTGGTTAATGTCTATTGCATTATCAACAATTGCCACTTTCACAGCCGTTGAACCCTTGCTGATATCCCAGGCCATCGGAGCATTGATGCGGTGTAAATTATATTGACCACTGTAAGTGTTGGCGCCAAGGTCGTTTGGCACAGTAGCATGCCTGTTGGCGGGTATTTCCTCCGCATAATCTGCCTGCTCAAGTTTTTTTAAATCCGCAATAAATTGGTTAACCAATTCAGCTTTCTGATAGTGAATTCTAAATGTTCTCTTCAGGCTTTCCCAGTTAGCAAAGTAAAACGAAGATTCAACTCTTGTGATGCCATATTTTTGAACGAGTGGTAGAAGAAAAGGCAGTTTATTCTCAATGTTCACTTCTCTGATATCGTTATCAAACAAATAAGGAACTGAGTTCTTTATTTTGAAGTACACCTCTCCATCAAGGTAATTTTTGTGGACGTTTTGCGCTGTTCCTCCAATCGGCTTTAGCAAAAAAGCAGAGAGAATGAGTATTAGAATGTATTTCATAATTACTTCCCTCCTTTTTGCATGAGTGAATTAATAGCTGCTTCCAGTTTGGCATTTTGTGCTTGCAGTGCTTTTAAGGCTTTGTCCTGGTCAATTGCATAAAGTGTCAGTTCCTCAATCTTCTTAATCATTTGCGCTGACGTTTTTCCTACTTCCAGGCCGTCTTTTTCTATGACATCCCCGGCAGTTACATCGGGTAAGTGCTTGTTGGTTTTAATAAAATCTTCCACTTCTGACAAGGACCGGAGTTTATAATTATCTGCAAAAACATAATCGGCCCATCCTGTTTCTACACGAATTTCTTTGGCTCTTACGCTGCCGTTAACTGCTAATTGGTATCCCGCCTGTGGCAGGCAATTTATTCCCAATTGAGCACTGCCTGGGTAATAAGTCATCGTTTGGGTAAAGTTGGCTGAGTTGCCATATCCAAAGGCAAACTGGTCTTGCCCGGCTGTGTAAAACTGCATGGTACCGGATGCAATGCCTATTCCGTAATCAGCAGTGGCACTTGCATTCCAAAAACTTATTTTATTTCCCAGTGCATTTGGAAAGCTGATTGGTGAGGTTGGGTTATCTACACCAACTCCAACCTTACCGCCACCAGCAACTAAAATTACGTCACCTCCAGGCTTCACATTACCTGTCAAAAAATCTTCTCCCTGCAAATCATTAATGTAAACTTTTGAAGGTCGTCTGGTGGAATATATTCCAACTCCTCCGTAGGTTTTGCTGCCGCCTCTTATATAAGTATGACCGTTGGTTCCAAAATTAAAATGGCTGGGGAAGTTACTGCTGCCGCTAATGGATAAACTTGCCTGATCTGTAATGTTATTGTTGCCCACATGCACAAAGCCATTTTTGAAAATACTGATTCCCTTTACAGGTGTATTTACAAACGAGGCGTTTGCACCCACACTATCCTGCATAGACATGTAGCAGGTACCTGTTGACGGATCCATGTTCAACTGCATTCCATAGCCGTTGCCAATAGCTTTTCCATTTCCCGTAGCTACATCCCTGTATTGATTAAAGCCAATAGTGGGCCAGTTACGCTGAATGGAAATGCCTGCGCCATCGCCTCCGAAAATGGCTGAGGTGCTAGTGCCAGCCACGCCATTCACTTCCAGCTTAGCTCTTGTGGGGTTATTGTTTCCAATGCCTACATTGCCACTGTTGTTGTTGTAAACATTATTGCCTGATGCTGTCCATTGGCTGCCCCCGGAAGAAGGAAACTGCCAGGTAGCCAGACCCGTTGCATCGCAGGTCAGTACACTTCCCGCAGCAGGTGGCAACACACCGCCGGTTATTTTTATCTGCCCGTTAATTTCCAGTTTAGCACCCGGATTATTTGTTCCAATACCAATGTTGCCGCTGTTGGTTACAGACAACCTGCTTGCTCCTCCTGCAATTAAATCAAGTCCATACTGATTGCCGCCCAAAGTTCTTTTGGAAACAATGCCTTCGCCGGTTGTCACATCTCCAAATTTCAAGCTGCCACCTGTTGCCAGGCCGCCATCGTTTGCAGCATTTGCGTCAACAAATAATGCTCCCGTAGTTGCAGCAGTTCCATTTACATACAGCTTTTGTGATGGCGAAGTCGTTCCTACTCCCACATTGCCGCTTCCATTGTCTAAATACAATTGTGTGTTGTTGAAAGTAAAATTGCCGGTACTCCCTATTTTCAATCTTTCAAGACGGTTGGAACCATTTGATCCTGTTACGAATGAAATACGTGCAGGTACACTTCCGGCAAGAGGCGCACCGTCCACATAAAAATCTACAGCGGCAGGGTTTTGAAATGCACTTCCATCATAGCCGGAAACAAGAAAAGAGGAGAGATAATCATTGTTTGAAACAACCGTCGGAGCGGCCAAAGTACCCCTGCTTCTTCGCCCTATAAAAACAGGACGGGCATTGGCAGCGGCTGATGCCATTGACAGGATGTAATCTGAATTTCCCACCGTGGATTCACCAAAACCAGCAAATAGCGGTGCACCTGCATTGACCCAGGCCGAAGCCGGCACACTGCCTGCACCTTTGACCGTCAGAAGCCCTGTTGGCACGGTAGTCGTGCCCGTGCCTATCCCGACTTTGCCAGTGTTGGTGTTGTAAATATTGGTTCCTGAACTGAGCCATTGGGCTTCAATGGATGTTGAGAACATCATCAATAAGATGATGAAAGCTGTACAGTTTTTTTGTAATTGCGTTGACATGCTCATTAGTTTTTGTTTTAAAAAATGAATTGATTTGTTGACAAATGTTCAGTTTTCAAACATTAGGCAGCAAGGCAGAATGAGCAGGTGGTGGAAATGAGTGAGTATGTGGGGGAAGTGAGCCATCCCCCCGGGGGATAAATTATTTTTAATCAGGGATTTAATTATTTGAACCTTTTTGTTGTCGTAGCGAATTTGTGTTTTGTTGTTCACCTTGTATGTCACTTTCTTTTTCTTGAAAAAAAAAAGTAACCAAAGAAAATTCAAGCAGCCAATGAAACTGCCCATTGGCTGCGGGGGTTCCCTGATTAGGCTTTTGTGCTACTGTAAACTGGGCTTCAGTTTTTCAACCTATGTTTTATCGTAGCGGATTTGTGTTGGTGAAGAAGAGTCGAGTAGGCAAGGGCATTTCAGCCCAAGCTTCTCACAGAACCGTACTTGAGCCTCTCAACTCATACGGCTCTTCTCATTCAGCGGATAAAGAATTAAACGCAGGATTGAATTAAACTTGATCGTCCCCACATTGGTGGGTTGTCTTTCTTAATGCAAATGAATGAGCTAAGCCCTTCGCTCCATCTTCATTACAAAGACTTCATCACTACTATGGCTTAGTCCGACGCTTCTT
>JAYTGA010000065.1:0-5388 GCA_043733905.1 Segetibacter sp. | reverse complement strand
AGCAAACAGAGCCGATAATGACAGGGTCATTAGACGCAAAACCCAATTTGAAAGGGGCATTGAGCCCCATTCAAATTGAGCAAACAGAGCCTCCAATTCTAGGTATATCATCCGCAAAAGTTATAGAAGGATTGAGAGAAACAGCGGTCAACGTGATTTAGGCATCAACAGCAAACCCTCAACTCTCAACTCTCAACTCTCAACGTCAAACATTAAACCCTAAACATTAAACCCTCAACAACATGCTGCAACCCCATGAATACTACATGCAACATGCCCTGCGGCAGGCACAGGAGGCTTTTGATGAAGGCGAAATTCCCATTGGGGCAGTGATTGTGATTGACAATAAAATAATAGCCCGTGCCCACAACCAGACCGAACGGCTAAACGACCCTACCGCCCATGCAGAAATTCTTGTCATTACCGCTGCCTGCAATGGTCTCGGCACCAAATACTTGTCCGAAGCCACACTATATGTGACCATAGAACCCTGCCACATGTGTGCAGGTGCCTTGTACTGGAGCAAGCTGAAACAGGTAGTGTATGGCGCAGCCGACCACAAGCAGGGCTACCATTTTTTTTGCACTGATAAAAGTCCGTTTCACCCCAAGACAATTGTGAACGCAGGAATTTTAGAAGAGGAGTGCGCCAGGCTGATGAAAGATTTTTTTAAAAACAAAAGGTGATTTTACAGAAACGAAAATCACAAATCATCTGCCTGGTATTTTCTGTAGCTGATGAAATAATATAAGCCAAGATAAACGGCGGACATGATCAACAGAAGCTGCGTATTGTAAGATGCCATCAGTTGATTCACAATCATTTTAAAAACCGGAACCCTGATCAGGTTGTCTGTCGTTTCCAATGGCAGGTAGCGGCCAATGTTGTCTACATATTTATTGAGCAAACCTGCCAGCATATTTTCAAGAATGGTTGTGTACAAAAAATAAACGCCAATGGTAATGCCCGATCTTTTAAACAACAAACTAAATAGCAAAGCCGCTGAAGAATAACTTAATGCCTGGATGAAAAAGTAGCCGATAAATTCAATTTTCTCAAAGCTGAAAGCACTTCCTTCTGCAAACCCAAACCCAATGACAGTAAGGAATACAGTCAATGTTGCCACCAAAGAAATAATCACTGTAAGCAACATTTTCACGACAACAAACTCCTTCCGGCTCCAGCCATCAATGATGTTCTGACGGTGGGTTTTGTAGCTGTATTCGTTGGTGATGGAAATGATGATGAGCAAGCCCAGCATAAACATCAGGTAGCTGCTCACCCAGCTTACCATGTGCCACACATCGGGAAAGTCAAACGGCTTTCCAATCATTGCCCCCGAAACACCTCCATCATTTTTGGGTCTTGCTTCGTAGATGAGATGGCTGATGTAAGTCGCCCCAAAAACACTGACAAGATAAAGGATGGACAACACCCAAAACGTGGTGTAATTCTTCACCTTCATCCACTCTATTTTTAATAACTGAAACATGAAATGATTTTTTAAAAGTTAGATTCTTCCCTAAACATTAAACCCTAAACTCTCAACCCTAAACTCTCAACTCTCAACCCCCTAACTGTTCGTCAGCTCAAAAAACTTCGCCTCCAGGCTTTTCTTTTTAAGTTGCAAATGGTTGAGGACAATTCCGTTGTCAAAACAATGTCGGTTAATGGCTTCAAGATCTGCTGTGCCTTGTGTCATAAACAACTGCAACTGGTTGTTTTGTGTTTTAATGTTTTTAAACCCGTTCATGCCTGCAACAATGGTTTGCAAACGGGCAAAGTCGGCGGCCGATATTTCAACAATATCCTCGTTCAACAACACTTCATCCACTGGCCCGGCGGCCAACAGGTTTCCCTTTTTCAAAATAGCGACGTGGGTACAAACCTTCTCCACTTCATCCAGCAGGTGGCTTGCCATAATGATCGTTTTTCCTTCGGAAGCCAGCCGCAGTATCAGTTCTCTTATTTCGGCAATGCCCACCGGGTCAAGGCCATTTGTAGGTTCGTCAAAAACAAGCACATCAGGGTTGCCCAATAGCGCAGCACCAATAGCAAGCCGCTGTTTCATGCCCAATGAGTAAGTACTGAATTTGCTATATTTTCTATCAGCAAGGTTCACTTTTTGCAACACAGATGGAATGTCATCCTGGCCTTTGCCTTTTATTTCCGCCGAAATAGCAAGGTTGCGTTCGCCTGATAAATAGTGATAAAAATTTGGTGTTTCCAGCAGGGTGCCAATGTGTTTTCGCTGGGCAGAATTAGGGGCTTCGCCAAAAAAACGAAAGCTGCCACTGCTGGCTTTCAGCACATCCATCACAATGCCCAGCAGGGTTGTTTTTCCGCTGCCGTTAGGCCCCAAAATGCCAAACACACTGCCCGCCGGAACAGAAAAAGAAACATTGTTAAGAGCCTGTATGCGGCCATAATTTTTGCTGATGTTTTCTATTAAAAGTACATCGCCATGACCATAATTTGAAGTATCCATTCACCAGTTAATTTATGTTGGAAAGATAGGCAGAAGCCTGCGAATATGAATGACGAAAGATGAACAATCAAATAAAAGGAAGGATAAATGGTAACAATAAAGTGTTGAAATAAAACCAGTGATGATTTTGTTTTTTGAAACTTTTTGCCGCAGAAGAATGCTTACATTATTTTTTTGGTCACCAGCAGAAGAATAAATATTTAGCTTCATTGGCGACGCTCCGTTCAGGTTCAGTTTTTCAATTGGGCTTTGTACACATTTTGTTCAACGCATATTATGACAAATGTTACATTTTTGTCGCAACCTGTCTTAAAACCTTTCCCTCACCCGCACTCATTCCCGAACTTACGGTTGCATCCCAATATCCGCAATTTGTTCAACTGTTTACACAATCGGATGGATACTACCTTCATCATCTCCCGCAATCCATCTATCCTCCCTGATCGTCAATGTGACCTCCCTGATCATCAATGTGGCCTCCCCTGACCATCAATGTGGCCTCCCTGATCATCATTTCGCCCTCCCCGACTATCATTTCGCCCTCCCTGACCATCATTTCGCCCTCCCTGACCATCAACGTGGCCTCCCTCCTAATCATCAATGTGGCCTCCCTGACCATCAATGTGGCCTCCCTGACCATCAATGTGACCTCCCTGACCGTCAATGTGGCCTCCCTGACCCTCAATGTGGCATCCCTAACCCTCAATGTGGTATCCCCCCTGACTCCCATTTCCACCTGGATCGTAAAATGTAATCATGCTAATTCTAAAACCCTAAACTCTCAACCCTAAACTCTCAACCCTCAACCCTCAACAGGTAGAGAATAATAAACAAACGAGAAACGATGTTCATATATTTGTTACCAACTCTTTTAAAAAAACAACCGACCACAATGCTCATAAAAACGTTTGGCAGTGCTGTATATGGAGTGGAGGCAATCAACATAACCATTGAGGTGAACGTGGCCGAAGGACAGGGATATTTCCTGGTCGGCTTACCCGATGGTGCCATCAAAGAAAGCCAGCAGCGAATAGACAGTGCAGTGAAGTCGAACGGGTACCGGATGCCAAGAATAAAAATTGTGGTCAACATGGCTCCCGCCGACATCAAAAAGAGCGGTTCTGCTTTTGACCTTCCAATCGCCATTGGCATACTTGGTGCCAGCGAGCAGATAGACAATGCAGAAGCACTGAAGGATTACGTCATTATGGGCGAACTAAGCCTTGATGGCTCCATACAGCCCATCAAAGGTGCATTACCCATCGCCATTCAGGCACGCAAAGAAGGCTTCAAAGGTCTGATTGTTCCCAAGGCAAATGAAAGAGAGGCGGGCATGGTCAACAACCTGGCTGTGTATGGTGTCACCCACTTGAAAGAGGTCATTGATTTCTTTGCCGATGAGACAAGTTTGAAACCAGTAGAGATCAATACAAGGGAAGAGTTTTATAATTCGCAGTATGAATTCGAACTTGATTTTACCGATGTGAAAGGACAGGAAAACATTAAACGTGCATTGGAAATAGCCGCTGCCGGCGGACACAATGCCATACTTATAGGTCCGCCGGGTGCCGGCAAAACCATGTTGGCAAAAAGACTGCCCACCGTGTTGCCACCTCTTAGTTTGCAGGAGGCGTTGGAAACCACGAAAATCCATAGTGTAGCGGGGAAAATGCCGACCAATGCATCACTGATCAATAAAAGGCCATTCAGAAGTCCGCACCACACCATCAGCGATGCGGCTCTTGTGGGCGGTGGCGGCATTCCACAACCGGGCGAAATTTCCCTGGCACACAACGGCGTGTTGTTTTTGGATGAACTTCCCGAATTTAAACGCACCGCCCTTGAAGTGATGCGGCAGCCAATGGAAGAAAGGCGGGTCACCATTTCAAGAGCAAAACTGGCGTTGGACTTTCCCGCCAACTTCATGCTCATTGCCAGCATGAATCCCTGCCCATGCGGCTATTACAACCATCCTGATAAGGAATGTACCTGCCCGCCAGGAGCTGTTCAAAAATACCTCAACAAAATTTCCGGCCCGCTGCTCGACCGCATAGATCTGCATGTGGAAGTGACTCCGGTTTCATTTTCTGAATTAAGCAACATTAAAAAAGGAGAAGCGTCAGCCGACATTAGGGAACGGGTTATAAAAGCAAGAGAAATACAAACTCTTCGCTACGAAAGTACACCCGGCACTTATGC
The DNA here is from genome assembly GCA_043733905.1 of Segetibacter sp. GTDB lineage: Bacteria > Bacteroidota > Bacteroidia > Chitinophagales > Chitinophagaceae > Segetibacter. Next base: position 701 of record JAYTGA010000065.1, on the reverse strand, counting down.
CAACGCACAAATGAGCAGCAAGCAACTTCGGGAAATTTGCGTTATCAATCAAGCTGGAGAAGCATTGCTGAAGAAGGCCATGGAAAAACTGAACCTGTCTGCCCGTGCCTACGACCGCATTCTGAAAGTAAGCCGCACCATAGCTGACCTGGCCGCCAGTGACGATATAAAAGTGGAGCATTTGGCAGAGGCAATTCAGTACAGGAGCCTGGACAGAGAAGGGTGGGCAGGGTAAATTGTTTAGGGCAGGTTTTAATGTTTAGGGTTCATAGCTTCACACCTCAGCAGCCATTGAAAATCAAAACAGTTAAGTAAATGCTTATTCGCCCAAAAGACAAAACGGCTCTCTGTGATTATTTTAAAGCACTCGCCACCTCAATAGATGTATGGGCATATGGCAGCCGTGTAAACGGAACTGCCCACTATGCCAGCGATGCCGACCTGGTCATACGAACCGCCAACCTTCAGCCATTGCCCCATAACGAGTATAACAAACTTGCAGAAAATATAAAAGAAAGCAATATTCCCATCCTGGTTGACTTAAGAGATTGGGCACTCCTTCCCACCATTTTTCAAAAGCAGATAGAGCAGCAATAAGAAGTTTTGTAACTATTCAGTTCCAAAATTAGCGATAAGCTTTAGAGCGTTTAGGACGTTTTGACCATTTTTGATAGTGGTATCAATGACGGATCTGAGGATGG
>JAYTGA010000064.1:0-22674 GCA_043733905.1 Segetibacter sp. | reverse complement strand
ACGTTTTAAAACGGATAGGTTCATTTGTCCTATTTGATTTGGAAAGTTATAGCTTTTACCTGATATTGTACGGTCTTCACCAAAGGTGTTGGTTCAACAAACCGTTTGCCGTTATTGGGGCAGGAAGTTGGAGCAATCAGCAGCATCTCGTTATTGTGCTTTTGTTCGGTCTTGAAGTTCATTGTTCAGCATTTGTTTTATACATTTACATCCGTCCGCTGTTGGGCTGAAAGTTCGGGCTGAAGGAACATGAAATACCCCAACAACGGCAAGCGGGCAATCGTTGGCTGCCATTATAGACAACATTACCATAAGCCATGAAAAAAATGAAAAATTTTAAAGGAGTAATTTGGATTTTTTCAAGCTTAGTCCTTTTTAGTTGTACCAATAATTGGCATGAAATAGAGATTGATAATCTTAGAAATATTCAAGAAGCCAATAAAGAATTTGTTGAGCCATTTAAACTTCCAAAAATTCAAAATGTAAATGGAAAGTATAAATTTTTGAATAGAGAAGGAATAAATTCATTTGGTTATGTAATGGAGATTGCAATTGACAGTTTTAGCAAAAGCAAAGCATTAAAAGCAAGAGACAGCAAAAATGATACAGTCGTAATTGAAGGAAAAAAACATCTTTGGGGGCCTACTATTGGATTAGAATACAAATTTGAAATTCAGTTTCAATTTTACGATGGTGACAACTTTTTAATCTATGAATTAAAAAGTTCTTGCAGAGCGGAGACAGGAAAAATTAATACTTTACAGCAAGAACAAAATAATATCAAACCCCAAATTATTAAGGCAACCAAAAAAGTTAAGGCTATTCTTTATTTAAAGGATTATATTCAGATAGTGTCGTGACTATTTTACAAAGCAAAATAATTACATTGGAAAGTTCAACGATTGAAGTTATATCAAGTATACTTACTTTCTCAATAGCTATTTACTTAGTTTGGCTAAAATCATATCTTGACACTAAAGCAAAGAACTTAGCACAAAAAAGCGATGTAGGTGAGATTACTCATATTGTAGAAGAAACAAAAAAGCAATTTACTAATGACCTGGAAATACTGCGAAATAATTTAGGCTTATACAAAGAAAACTATAATAGTATCAGGGTTTTAGAGAGAAATGCAATCATTGAAATAAATACAAAATATTCAGCGTGGCTCAATTCCTTGCTTAACTTTAATTTAGTAAATTATTCATTGGATTATTACCAGCCATTAATTGAACAACCCTTCTTTTTCCAAGAAAAACATTTAGAATTTAATATAGCCGAAGACAATCTAAGTCTTTACATACATGACGGTGAGATAATGAATAAACTAAGAGATTTAAAACATGAAACTTATGATTTTCATAAATCAGTTCTTATAAACCTTTCAGATTTTCTTACTAATTGTGAAGTATATAGCAAAATCAAAGCGATTGCGCCTATTGATAAGTTTGTTCCTCTAAACACGGAATATCTTCAAAAACAAGAGCCAATAATAGACAAAAGCATTGCAGACATGGTTCACTTTCATTCTAAAATTATTAATCACCAAATTGATTTCATTAAGATACTTAATTATAGAATTTACCAAATTATTGGAGAAAAATAACGGCAGCCAATATTAAGAAGAATAGCCGAAAGCCCCCAAAAGGGCTTTGCTCCGATTGTCTTTGCGGGGGCTTTTGGTTATTCTTTGTTGACCGACACCAGGCGGGGTGGTCAAAGTTTGACTATAGGTAATTAGTAGCTTTTTGCTGCTTTGCAGCAAAGTGTTTGCACCGCAAAAGCTTTGACAGCGGGTGTTTGGGAGTAGTACGGTTGCATCATGGCATACCATCCTCCCCGCTGGTTTAAATTTAAGCAAAGCAAAACTTAAATCTTAAATGAAACGTAGGACTGCGTCCGGTAAATAAAAAGGTTGTTTACTAAATCTCTATTTTTTAAAATAAACTGTAATAAATTTAATCAACTACTTAATTTTGGTATCATTTAAATTTTCAAAATGCTTTCTTTACATCTCCAATACATCAAAGATACCGCTGGTAAAAGCCTGGTTATTTTACCTCAAATTGAATTTGACAATCTTATAAATGAACTTGAAGAATTGGAAGATATTCGCTTGTACGATGAAGCTAAAAGTAAAGACACCGGAGAACGCATTTCAATGGAAGAAGTATTTAAAACAATTGAAACCAAACGCAAAACCGGTTATTAATGACTTATTCAGTAAGTTTTACTAAACAGGCATATAAAGAATTAGAAAAAATTTCAGAACCATTTTATTCTAAAATTAAACTTGCCATTCAAAACTTGAAAGATAATCCAAGACCGTATGGCTGCATAAAATTAAAAGGGAGGGACAGTTACCGCATAAGAGTTGGCGATTACCGCGTTATTTATGACATATTTGATAAAGATCTTGTGGTTGATATAATTAAAGTTGGTAACAGAGGCGAAGTTTATGAATAGCTCCACAGAGTTTGTTAACCATGCATTAGACTTCAATCTAAAAAAACGTACGACTGGCTTTGGCAAAAATTGAGTTGTTTACCATCTCAACACACGCAAAAAATGTACTTGCCACAAACTTATAAATCCACAGCCTCATTATTTTCATTTTAAAACATTATAAATGACCTGGGAGTGACTGGAAGTCAGACAGGAAAAAAATGGACATCTTATCTTTGCAAAAAATAAAAGATAATGCAGACAGCAATTGAGGCACCGGTTACGCTGACAGAAGGTGCCGTGGCTGAGTTAAAACGGCTAATGACAGAGGATGGATTTGATGAGAGTCAATATCTGCGTATAGGTGTTAAGGGTGGTGGATGCAGCGGCATGACTTATTTGCTGGGCTTCGATCAAAAACAAGATGGCGACGATGTGTTTGACATGAACGGCATTGGGTGTGTGATGACAACTGCTCATGAAATATACCTGCTGGGTATGCAAATAGATTTTCAGGATGGGCTGAACACCCGTGGATTTACCTTCACCAATCCCAACGCCAGCAAGACCTGCGGCTGCGGAACAAGCTTTGCAGTTTAGGAAAAAGTCAAAAGGCATAATTCAAAAGAAAAAGGTAAACACCTACTTCTTTTGACTCATGCCTTTTATCTTAAATTTTTACTCAATTCCCAACAATTCAACATCAAAAATCAACGTGCTGTTTGCCTGAATAACGGCACCCGCCTGTCTTTCGCCATAGGCGAGTGAGGGGTGGAGAAACAATCGGTATTTGCTGCCTACAGACATCAGTTGCAGGGCTTCTATCCAGCCGCTAATGACCATGTTGAGAGGAAATGAGGCGGGCTGCCCACGCTGCACAGAACTGTCAAAGATAGTTCCGTTGGTCAGCGTGCCGTGGTAGTGGCATTTTACCTTGTCGGTTGCTGCGGGTTTCGGGCCTGTGCCTTCTGTCAGCACTTCGTATTGCAGGCCGCTGGCAGTGGTTTGCACTTCGGGTCTTAGTTTATTTTTTTCCAGAAAATCTTCTCCTTCTTTCAGGTTGGCAGCCAGTTTCTCATTTTTGGCTCCGCTTAGTTTATCAAATAGTGACATGGTAATGTTGTTTTTTACCCCGCAAAAATAGGGGTAATGCAGGCGAAAAAAGATTCCGGTTTGCTTGCTTTAATTTCATCCTATTTTTCTTCTGTTTAAAAAACTTACTTTGCACTAAAAGACTATCTGTGAAATTAAAAAGGTTCATCGTTCCCATTTTGCTCATATTGCTTGTCATTGTAACCGGCACAGTCGGTTTTATGTGCCTGGAACAATATAGTCTTCTTGATGCGCTCTACATGACCATGATTACCGTAAGCACCATTGGCTATGGCGAAATCCACCCGCTGAACGATGCGGGCCGTGTGTTTAATATTTTTCTTATTGCAGGCAGTCTTACCACCACAGCATTTGCCCTCACCATGATTACAAGATATGTGGTGGATGGAGAAATGAACCTGTATTTTAAAAACAGAAAGCTTATGAAAGAAATTGACAACCTGCACAATCATGTGATTGTGTGCGGCTATGGCCGAAATGGCAAGCAGGCGACAGAAACACTCACGCAGCACAAAATGAAGTTTGTCATTATTGAAATGGATGAAAAGAGGATATTGGAAAACGGCCTTGACGAGAAGAAACTGCTTTACGTAAAAGGCGATGCCACCCTGGACGAAACACTGTTGAGTGCAGGCATCCGCCGGGCAAAAGCCCTGATCACAGCCCTGCCCGAAGATGCAGATAATGTGTTCATTGTTCTCACCGCATGTTCGCTAAACGATAAGATGCAGATCATTAGCAGGGCCAGCAATGCGGGTTCTGTCGCCAAGCTAAAAAAAGCAGGAGCTCACAATGTTATTTTGCCGGACAAAATTGGTGGCACACACATGGCCACACTGGTCACCAAACCCGATGTGATTGAGTTTATAGATTACCTGTCAGGCGAAGAGGGCGAATCCATTCACCTGGAGGCGGTGTCTTACGAATCGCTGCCGCACCAGTTGAAAGACCAGTCGCTGGCAAAGATTATGCTCTGGCGAAAAACCGGTGTCAATTGTCTGGGTGTAAAAAATAATGAAGGAAAGTTTGTGATTAATCCCGAACAGGAAATTATGATCACCAAAGGAATGAAGGTGATTGTGTTGGGAACAAAAGCGCAGATAGAACAAATGAAAGGCAATGTGGAAAGTGGTGGGTAGAATTCGGAGCCTCATCCCAACCCTTCTCCCAAGGGAGAAGGGCAAGAAAGCCTTCAATAATTAATCATAGAAACAATGAATCAATACAGCAAACCAGTCGAAATCAGGTGGAGCGATCTTGATCCGAACTTTCATGTCCGTCATTCGGTTTACTACGACATGGGTGCTTATGTGCGAATGAGTTTTTTAATGGAATACGGACTCGGTGCCGCCGTGTTGCAGCAGCATCAGATTGGGCCAATCCTTTTCAGGGAAGAATGCTTGTTTAAAAGAGAAATAAAATTTGGTGACCAGCTTAGCATCAACCTGTGGCTGAAGCAATGTTCTCCCTCCTACAGCCGCTGGACGATTGAACATGAAATTTTGATTAACAACGAAACAATAGCCGCCATCATAACCGTTGATGGCGCATGGATGGACATTGTGAAAAGGCGATTGACGATTCCTGAAACACTTGTAACCCCCACGTTTGAACAATTTCCAAGACGTGAGGATTTTAAATTGATTTAAAGTTGGGCATGCACAATGGCTAAACTCTAAACTCTAAACCCTAAACTCTAAACCTTTCCCTTACACCAAAGCAAGATCAAGCACCTGCTGCATATTTTTTACGTAGTGAAAGGTGAGTCCGATGATAAACTCGGGTTCGATTTCTGAAATGTCTTTTTCGTTTTGTGCGCAAAGAATAATTTCCCTGAGACCAGAACGCTTTGCAGCCAGCACTTTTTCTTTAATGCCGCCAACAGGCAATACTTGTCCCCGCAAGGTTATCTCGCCGGTCATTGCCAAAAATGGCCTTACTTTTCTTCCTGAAAAAGCACTTGCAAGCGATGAAAACATGGTAATGCCAGCACTTGGCCCGTCCTTAGGTACTGCCCCTTCGGGCACATGTATGTGGACACTTTTTTTCTGAAACAGTTCAGGGTCTATGTTGTATTTTTTAGCGTTAGCCTGCAAAAAACTGAGTGCAGTTGAGGCGCTTTCCTTCATTACATTGCCGAGGTTGCCGGTCAGTTGCAAACCCGGTTTGCCATCGCTGAGGATGGTTTCAATAAAGAGTATATCGCCACCAACATAAGTCCATGCAAGACCCACAGCCACGCCAGGCATGTTGATGGTTTTATAAATCTCATTGCTGTATTTCTGAAAGCCAAGTATTTGCTCCACATCCTGCACCGTCAGTGTTGGTTTCACTTTTCCGTTCATCGCCATTTCTTTGGCATTGAACCGCATGATGGATGCCAGTTGCCTGTCCAGTTCACGAACGCCGCTTTCACGGGTGTATGCTTCAATAATTTTTTCCAGCACCTTATCGGCAATTTTGATGGAGCCGATTTTAAGACCATGCGCCTCAAATTGTTTTGGCACAAGGTGGCGTTTGGCTATTTCAATTTTTTCCTCAATGGCATAGCCGCTCAGGTCTATAATTTCAAGCCGGTCACGAAGTGCAGGCTGAATCTGGTTGATGTTATTTGCGGTAGCAATAAACAACACCTTGCTCAAGTCATATTCCAGTTCAAGATAGTTGTCGTAAAAAGTATGGTTTTGCTCCGGGTCAAGAATTTCGAGCAATGCACTGCTTGGGTCGCCACGGTGGTCGCTGCCTACTTTGTCAATTTCATCGAGAATGATAACCGGGTTGCTGCTTTTTATTTTGCGGATGCTCTGAATTATTCTGCCCGGCATGGCACCAATGTAGGTTTTGCGGTGTCCCCGCAGTTCACTTTCATCATGAAGGCCACCAAGACTCAGCCTAACATATTTGCGGTTGACAGCATTGGCAATGCTTCGTCCCAGCGAGGTCTTACCAATTCCCGGAGGCCCGATGAAGCAAAGAATAGGGCTTTTCATGTCGCCTTTTAGCTTTAGCACAGCGAGGTATTCCAATATCCGTTCTTTAATTTTCTTCATGCCATAATGGTCATGATCCAGGACTTCCTTCGCTTTTTTCAAGTCATAGCTATCTTCGGTATATTCCTCCCAGGGCAAATCGAGGAGCAGATCTATGTGGTTGTAAACAACTGAATAATCCGGAGTGCTTGGGTGCATTCTTTCCAGCTTGGCAATGCTGTTTTTAAACAATGTTTTTGCAGCGGCTGGCCACTTCTTGGCTTCCCCTTTTTTCTTCATTTCGGCCAGTTCCCGGTCATTGAGGTCGCCACCCAATTCTTCTTTTATACTTTTTAATTGCTGCTGCAAAAAATAATCACGTTGCTGCTTATCAAGCTCTGTCCTTGTTTTGTTTGTGACTTTATTTTTCAATTCTGCAAACTGCAATTCCTTTTGCAAAATCTGCATCAGTTCTTCTGCACGAAGTTTAATATCATTGACCTCAAGCAGGCGTTGTTTTTCGCTCAGATCACTGTTTAAATTGCTGCTGACAAAGTTGATGAGGAAAGAAGGGTTTTCTATATTTCTTAAAATAATGGAGGCCTCAGTCGGCATATTTGGCGACATGGAAATGATCTGACCCGCCAGGTCTTTGATGTTGCTTATATACGCAGCAAAGTCATCGTCCGTGGGTATAATGTCTTCATCTATCAGTGTTACATTCGCTTTGAAATATGGGTCATCAGTGGTAATTGAGTCAAGGTTAAACCGTTTTTTTCCCTGGATGATAATGGTGGTGCCTCCATCGGGCATCTTTATTAATTTGACTATCTTGGCAATAGTGCCAACGCTGCATAAATCTTTTGCTTCAGGATCTTCTATTGTGCTATCTATCTGGGTCAGAACTCCGATTAACTTATCAGATTTATAAGAATCGTTAACAGCTTTAATGCTTTTATCGCGACCCACAGTAATTGGTAAAACAACACCCGGAAACAAAACAGTGTTCCGCAAAGGAAGAACGGGCAGGTTATCAGGTACTGAAGTTATTTTATCCGCCTCATTTTCATGTTCGCTAAGTGGTATAATAGGAATGAAATCGTTTTCGTCTTCAGAATTGAGTAAAAAATTATGTTGATCCATATTTTGTTTTTGAAGGGACAAATTGTCACCCTTAACTATTTCTATTTGTTGAAAAAAAACTTAGTTTAGCAAGGTTTCAATATTAATGCCATTTGCAAATGAAGCTGACAAAAATAGCAAACTGGCATAAAAAAGCATTGCCTGATGACAATGCTGTATTTTATAAAGTAATTATTGACGTTAAAACCTGAAGCCTACACCAAGTTGTATCTGCTGACTTTTCCATTCATCACTGTTTGGAATATCATTTATATTGTTCAACCCTATTACATACCGGCCAAAAATCCGCAAAGCACGAAGTCTAACAGTAATGCCTCCTACAGCCGATAAATCACCCGATTTAACTGCCGTTTTGCCATTGCTCCACAAAGATTCATTTTTATTGAGCAACATGCCAAACTGCGGACCAAAATTAAGAGAAATAAGACTGTTTATATTCACTCTGAGAAGGATAGGAATTGTGAGATAATTAAGCTGAATAGAACTTGTATTTTGCTGCCAGTTGTTGAAAATGGAATCAATTCCGGATGCCCTATTAGTATTCACCTGGTTGAACAAAACCTCCGGCTGAATGCCCCAGCTTTTGTTCAGTTCTATTTCAGCAAATGCTCCAGCATGGTAACCCAAATCAAATTCTTCTTTAAACGCTTTGCCTGTTACTTTCGTAAGATTTGCCCCGGCTTTTATACCGATTGCTATGTTCTGCGATTGAGCCTGTAAGGTTGCTAATAGAATGGCTGTTGCTGCAATAATTTTTTTCATCTTTTGGTTTTAATAAGGAAGTATTTGTTTCTGCCCTTAATAGTAAAGTTAGGATTGAATAAACAATAAAAAAGGCGTAGTCGGGATAACTACGCCTATTAAAATGTGAAAGTTTTATTTATTCAATGACCAGTTTCTGTGTTGACAGAACTTCATCGCCGGAAATGGTTACATAATAAACACCGGAAGGATAAACGGGTAAGTTAAGTTTTAGATACTCACCATTTATTGTAAATGTTCCTACCTTTTCACCTTTTGAGCTATAAATATAAACCTTTAAAGCCTTCTTATTGCCCGGAACAGTGATGGCGATTTTGCCCCTGGCAGGATTGGGTGTAATGGTGATTTCTGTATTTGTTTTATCGAAAGTAAGTGACCTTGTTTCGGAATAACCGAAGTTTCCATCCCGGTCAACCTGGCGGATCCGATAGTAATTGATGCCCTTTGCCGGAACACCGTCAGTCAATGTATAGTTTTTCGTGGAGCTACTGTTTCCAGAGGCTTTTACTGTACCAATACTTTCGAAGCGGATGCCATCAGTGCTTCTTTCTACGGTAAAGAAGCTGGTATTTTGTTCCTGCAAAGTTGTCCATTTCAGAAAAGCGGTTTTACCATCTTTCTGAGCTGTAAAGCCACCCCAGGTAAGTGGCAGAATGTCGGTAATTAAAGTGGATGTGTCAGCCTGATCTACCAGTACATTAGAGGCATCAAACAATTTTGCGACGTTGTAAACGCCGGCCCGGTTGTCTAAAGTAATATCATCAACATACCAACCATCTGCACCTGTGTTGGCATCAGAAGAAAATACGAAGCGGAATTTTATGCTCTTGCCTTTAAACGCAGACAGGTTCACCTTCGTTAAAATAAATCCTCCGCTATTTCCTACAAAACCTTGTTTGCTGTCTGTAAGAATCGAAGCATTGTACCCATTTTGAAACATATAAGGGCCAGCATCGAACCAGGTTGTTCCGCCATCCACAGACAATTCCACCACTCCACCATCGTAAACAGGCTCTGTATTGTAATAATGATAGAAAGACAATGTAGAAATCCCGTCTAATAAGTAAGAAGACGTGCTGGTAAGTGTTTGTTTAGAAGTAGTGATAGTGGTAGGGTCAGCAGCTTTTAAACTGTAAGTTCCGCTGTGAGCAAATAAATTGGACACAGACCATGCACCTGCCCCTGTGGCCGTGGCTGCAAACGTTACAGGAATGGAAGGAGTTTCAACAGTTTCTAATAACAATGTGACGGGTGTAAAATAAGTACCCGTTTTTACTTTGGCAGTAAAGTTAAGTAACTGGTTTTGACCTTCTAACAAAGATGGAACCGTGAAGCTAACAGTATTGGTAGGAGCATCATACATGCCGCCGCTTACATAATCTACCAGGTTCGCATTAAGCGTATCCACAACCTTATAATTGGTGATTGGCACACATTTGCACGATACATTGATGGTGTAATTCAGTTCCTGGTTTTGATCTGCAATTGATTTGTCCACCATTTTTTTCACAACAGCATCTGGCAGGGTATAGTCTGCAACCTGATCGGTATAGCTATCAGAACTACCCTGTTTAGCTTTTACCCCCATTCCTCTCCTGGCAAAAGCACTCCAGATTGCACAGCTATAGAGTCCATTGTATAACAATGTATCTGCTCTTAAAATTGCATCTCTGCCATCTAAAAAACCGGGGCGGCAGGCTTGTAATTTCATTCCAACCATAACCAGTTTCATTGCAATGGAATTTCCACCAACTGCATTAGCATCATAGAAATTTGGATTGATAACTCCGACTTTCTGAATAATATTCCAGGTCATGTCCCAAAGTACAGTAGCAAATATTTCGCCTACAAGATGTACTTCACCATTTTGGGTGCCTGTTGCAAGTTTTGCATAAGTCCATTTATCAATGGTCATGTCAGTTGAGTAAGGATAAGTTCTGATGCCAGCACCAGTAATGGGTTGACCCATCACATAATTTCCAACAGGCCTTTTCAATGAACCATCAGTCAGTTGCGCCGTTTGCCAATTAGTGGTAGTCATTAGGGCAACATAATCGCTCCATCCCTCTCCCATTTGCTCTGCATTGGTAAGGCAAGTGGCTATGGAAGGCCCGCCAGTGAGACGGGTAGAGATGCCATGTGTGTATTCATGTCCCATTACACCATTGTCAAGGTCGCCATCTCTGTTGGGGTTCGTTGAGGTAAACAAATACATCTGCATCCTGGGTTTAATGCCATCTGCATCTGTAGCAAAATTTGCATTGCTTGTACCACCACCGTCTTGTGCATCAGCAATAACATAGTCGCCGCCAAGTCCACCCCTTCCTGAATTTTCATTTTGAAAATTACCAGCCACTTCATCAAAACCGTATTGATAAGGAATATCGTGCATGATATTGTTCCAGTAAAATAAATGGGTAATGGCAAATTTTTGATTGTTAGTAGTCGTAGGAGCCAAGACTGGATTAAATGGAAAGTCGAAAGTAAGGGATGGCAATGCTGTCGTGGATATGGCAGAAAGACCGGGTGTAGGGCTTCCATTATTATTAGCCCTGTCTTCACGAGCCCACACATTGTTACCTCTTGTATAGTTATAGTCAGTGGTGCCATCATTATGCCATCCCAAAATAGTTATAGGATTAGTAGCTCCAGCATTGTTAAATGGATCCGTTACTATACTTGGTACTCCTCCGGGATGAATAGGGCTTTCGGCAGGATAGGCAACCACTTTGTAAGTGGCAGTCACAGAATTAGTGCCGCTTGTGCTTCCATTTTCCAAAGGCGAATTGTTCCTGTTATTTTCTTCTGCATTTTTTAAATCATTTCCACCGGCAGCAGGTTTGTCCCAGTTGTCATAAACAGTCAGGTTGTCTTTGCCAATCACATTGCCGGTTTGGGCATCTACATTTATAAGCCAGTAGTCGGTGGAATTAACAGGCAAAAATTTGACCTGCCAGCTAAGACAAAGATTGCCTTTGGAGTCGGACACCCACAACAGCTTTGCAAGTATATTTTGCTGAGATGCATTGTAAGAAGGGAACTCAACTTTTTGCAAATCTTTTCCATCAAGAGGTTGAATGGCAGCAGATATAGGTCTGCCCACATGAGCAGCGGCTTTGCCAACTGCGATTGCAGCAGAAAGAGCCGGAATACCGGTTTTGTTGTTGGCAACAGCATCCAGTTTTGTCAAAAAACTGCCTGCTGCCGACATTACTTTTCCATTTCTGAATGCCAGCGATTTGATCGCATTGTAGATTCGGACACCTTTGTAAGTCTGCTGAAGATAGACCATGTTTGCATTGGATGTCTTGTCATAATAGGCGTCGGAAACAAGTAAATTGCTTACATCGGCATAGCTGAAACCGAGGGCAGCAGCTTTTTCCTTTACAAGTTGCAAAGCCTGGTCTTTGCTAAAATTGGTGTTTTGTGCGTAAGCATTTGATGTAAAAATGCCAAGCAACATCACGATTTTGACAATAGAATGAACGGTAAAATTTTTCATAATTCAGTGTAATGATTAAAAATTAAAACGTGAAAATACTTAAAAAAAGATGACCTTCTTCCACTTTTCTTTTGCAAAGAAAATTAGATGGCTCTGTGAAAAAATTGACTTTATTATTTGAGAAAAATTATCGTCTTTTGGGTTTCTCATCTCCCTTCGGCATCACGGCTTTTGGGGCTTCGGTTTTGTCTTCTTCTTTCTTTTTCTTTTTGCGGAAAAGTCCGAAAATTCCACCACGTTTCTCCTCCTTCACTTCAGGTTTTGTTTCGGCTGGTTTAGGAGGCGGTACATTTTCCGGCACTTTTTCTTTAACAGGCGGAGCAGGTTTTGTCTTGTCAGGAGCTATCTCACTTTCTGCCCCTACCTCTTCGGGCATTGCATCGGGTATAATGTAATCCTGCGATGTTCCGTTACCCACGTTTTCACCTTCTGCCGGAGCTGTGTTTTGTGCATTAATCGTATTCATGTAATCAAAAATAACATCGTTACTCATCACTTCCGGTTTGGAAAATTTTGCAGCGGCATCGTAACCCAATGTTTTGTCGGCCAATACTTTTTGGAAAAAATAGCCCCAAATTGGTAAAGCGGCAGAACCACCTTCGCCTACTTTGCCATTAAACCGAATAAAACGATCATCGCAACCTACCCAAACACCACCCAGCATTTGTGGCGTATAGCCCATAAACCATGCATCGCTGTTGTCGTTAGTCGTACCTGTTTTTCCGGCTATTTCGTTGCTGAGGAAATCGCCCATGCGCTGCCCTGTCCCGTTTTTAATCACACCCTGCATCATCAGGGCTATGGAGTAGGCAGTCACTTCATTAATAACTTCTTTGCGCTGCGCAGGCAAGAAGTTTTCAAGCAAGTTTCCGTTCTTATCTTCAATCCGGGCTATCATCAGCGGTTTGGCATTAAAACCTTTGCCGGGAAACATGCTGTAGCCCTGCATCATTTCATAAAGACTTAACTCGACTGCACCAAGTGCAATGGAAGGAAATGGATCAATCTTCGCCTGAAAGTTGCATTTTTTTAAAAACTCTGCAAACCGTCTGGCAGCATCATTTCCATTGTTGCCCAACTGTTTCAAAATATAAGCTGATGCACAGTTCCGGCTCCAGGCGAGGGCATTGGCCATGGGCATGGATCGGCCTGTGCAGGTGGCACCGGTATTGGGCACCATACCAAGACTTCCAAAATTTTGCTGCACATCCTGAACAATGGTGTTTGGTGTAAAACCTGCTTCTTCTATAGCAAGACTATAAAGCAAAGGTTTAATAGTGCTGCCCACCTGTCTCCGTGTATTTACATTGATGTGGTCATATTTGAACCTGCGAAAATCAATGCCACCAACCCATGCTTTTATCTCCCCGCTAATTGGATCCATTGCCATAAAACCAGCCTGCAACATTTGCCTGTGATACCTGATAGAATCATAGGGAGTCATTGTTGTATCCTTTTCACGGGCAATGTTCCATGCAAAAACTTTCATGGGAACTTTTTGATAAAATGACTTTTTTATTTCAACATCAGAAAGGCCATCCTTCTTTAAATTTTTCCAGCGTTCGCTTACTTTCATGGCTTGTTGCAGCACATCTTCCCTGCCTTTCCACACCTCGCCATTCTTCATATTGCCCTGTGAGTTCAATATTTTTTGCATGTAGTTGATGTGCTTGCCCACAGCTTCTTCGGCATATAACTGCATCCGCGGATTAATGGTAGTATACACCTTCAATCCATCCCGGTAAAGATCATAATTGTCACCATTTGGTTTCTTGTGTTCACTACACCATTTTTTCATTTCCTGCCCCAGTACCATCCGGAAATAAGGTGCAAGACCTGCACTTTCATCCATCTTTTTATAGTTGAGTACAATGGGTTTCAACTTGAGATCTTTGGCCTGTACGGGGGTCAGGTAATCGCTCTTTTCCATTCGATCCAGCACCAGGTTGCGGCGTTCGAGTGACATTTTTGGATTTCGTCTCGGATTGTAAATAGTTGGACCATTCACCATTCCTATCAACACTGCGGCTTCCTCTATATTGATGACATCAGGGGCTTTTTGAAAAAATGTTTTTGCCGCATTTTTAACACCATACACATTGTCGCTGAAAGGAACTGTGTTGAGGTACAAAGCAATTATTTCATCTTTGGTAAAATTTCTCTCCAGTTTGACTGCGATCAGCCATTCTTTCATTTTCTGAATAATGCGGGTCACGGGGTTTCTTGCCCTGTTGCCATTGAATAGATTGAACGCAAGTTGCTGGGTAATTGTGCTGGCTCCGCCATCTCTGCCCAGGTGTGCAAAAGCCCTTGCCACTCCTTTGCCATCAATGCCGCTGTGATTATAAAACCTGACATCTTCCGTTGCTATTAATGCGTTGACTATATGCTTGCTGATATTCTTAAACTCAATGTTGCTGCGGTCTTCAAGGTAATATTTACCCATCACCGTTCCATCATCGGCTATTACCTCGCTTGCCAGTGAGGCGCTTGGATTTTCAAGATCCTGAATGGAAGGCATTTTGCCAAAAACACCCAGGTTAGCTAAAATGATTAAGAGAATAAAAGAACCGAAACCTATCAACACCACACGCCAGAATAGCTGAACTGGCCTGCTAATTGTTTTCTTATTTGATTTCATAAAATGAAGGGTCTGATTAAAAGAATACCTGGATAAAACAATACCGTAAAGTTATCATAACAACCTTAAAATTTTCCCGGAAGAGCTGTTTGCAAAAGTTGTTTGTAAGCATCCATATCCTTACTTGTTTTCAGAGCTTCCAGATTGGATCGGCTGATGATAATGAAGGTATATTTATCTGCCGAAAGCCAGGGTATGATCCGGCTTTTGACAATTGGTTTTACTTTTTCAATATAGTCAACGGCAGCCGCTCCATTTGCAAACGGACCTTCCAAAACCAACGTGAAGCGGTCATCAATTTTTTCGGAACTCATGTCTATGGTTTGGGCATAAAATTTCTCCCTGTTATAGCGGTTAAAAGCATTTTTTGCTTCGCTTTGATATACCGGGTCAACCTTATCAAGCAATACACCCACATATTGCGCAGAATCGGCTGCATAAGAATAATTCTTCAGCACAACTGGGGGGGCAGATTTTACTACAATTGAATCCTTTTTGTCCATAGCTGTTGTCGCCATCGTACTATCCGCTTTTCCTAAAGGTGCAACTTTTGAAGTATCGCTTGTATTATTCCTTACCCGTCTTTCTATGCGGGTAGTTGTTGGTGTGTTATTTGGGTTAGCAGGTTTGCCATCTTCGTTTCTTGTCACTTTCAGATCGGTGAGGTAGCTTTCTATTTCTTTGCGGCGTTTCAGCACATCAATCATTGATTTGGCTTTGTCTGCCATCGGGTTGCCAACAAACCCTGCCGAAAGGTCTGTCAACACTTTGATGGCCGTGCTGTCGTCCTGCTGTTTGATGTAGTAAATGGCTTCGATAAACAACAGTTGAGGTGTCCAGAAAGACTTGCTGTAAAGGCTGTCCGCTATTTTCTTTTCTGCAATGGCCTGGGCAAAATTTCCTTCAATAAAAAGGTTGTAAATGGCTTCATACTTTTTAGTGGCAGGATTGTTTTTAACTGAATCTTTTGCAGGTGTGGCTCCATTCACCAGCTTAGACCATTTGCTGCCGGAAGTGTCTTTTTGAAGCAGGTTTTTATAATAGTCCGCTTTTGTTTTATTCCCGGTTTTCTGGTAAGCATAAACCAGGTTAAACATGGCCTCCTGCGTGTAAGCAGATGCAGGATAGCGTTTCAATAATTCTTCGTAAGCATCAATAGCAGAGGGGTATTCTTCCAGTTTATTTTCAAAAGTCTGGCCGAGCGTAAACAATGCGTCCATGACACTTTTGTTGCTGACTTCCATTTTTTCTTTCGTGGTTGGAATGTTGCCTTGCATACCTTCATAAGAGTCTTCGGCAGGTTTGCTTGCATCGTCGGTCTTGGTCTTGTCCGGCACATCGTCCACGTCCAGAAATTTTTGGGACTGCTTGTCAATAGCTGATTTTCTGCGCCAGTTGTCCACGTTGGGTCTTTCGCCCCATTTGGTCTTAAACTCGTTAAACCCTTTTGCTTTTGAAGAGGCATTGTAAAAATAGAAATCGTTGCCTTTATCGTCTTTGCTAAACAAATCAACCTGCTGTTTTACGGCGCTGTTGACTGTGGCATCTTCGTCTTTTGAACCCTTTAGTTTGCGGCGAAGTTTGACCTGCTTTTTAATCACAGAATCCCGCTGGCGGGGCGACATTTTTGCCAGGTTTTGCAAGCTGTCTTCCCTGTAAATTATGTCTGAGTTGTCGGCTATAATTTTCAAAGGTGGCTTGCGATAGGCCACCCGGCCGCTGTCTGCCGGTTTGGTCAATAATGCCACATCCAGGCTGTCATAAAAATGGCTGGCTGCGGGGAAAATTTTACCATCATAATTCATGTCGGCGAGCAGGAGAAAGGACTGACTTCTTTGGGCAGGATTGTTGCTGGCGAACTCAACACTTTTTAGCAAAAAAGCCTGTGCATTTTTCAGATTTTTTCTTTCAAGTTCAATGTTGGCTGCGGCGTAATAAATGATGTCTCTGTAGCCCGCATATTTATCCCGCTTCGCCATTTTCAAAAGCTCATCAATATTTTCCTGGAGATAATTTTTCTTGTCGCTTTTTTTAATGCGGATGCTGTTCAGCCGTGCATACACATCCATGATTGGATCAGAGGTATGGGCCATTGCTCTTTCATAAAATTTTACCGACTCGTCGTTTTTCTTACTCAATTGATACATCTGCGCAATCAAATATTCCCACCTGGCTTTCTCTTGTCCACCCTGGGCCAGGTCAAGCGACTTGCTCAGATAGCTTGCCGAACTGTCGTAAATCTGTTGTTTATAAAACCAGTAAGAAAGTATCTGGTTCAAATCCGGGTTCAACCGTTTAGGAAAATTGGGATCGTGACGAAGGATCTCAATGATGCCTGCCGCCTCGGGCAGTTCATTTCTTTCAATGTAATTTCTTGCCTGCCAGATAAAGCTTTCGTTGCGGCTGGGTGGGCGGCTTGTGAGCTTTGTCCAGATGCTGTTTTTTTCTTTGGTTGAAATGCTGAATTCACCTTTGTCGTTGCTGGAATTGCTACCCATTGGCACGTCGTAGCCACCGCTTTCTTTTGGTGCAAATGAGAAGTTGATGTACTGGAAAGTAAGACCTGCAGAGTCAAAATCTTTCCTATAAAAATAGGCTTTGCCCAGGAGTAAAAACATGTTGTCTATCCAGCTATTCCGAAGGTCGTGAAGCAGTATGCCTGCAGTACATTTATAAATGACAGAATCAAGGTCCTGCTTGTTTTGCGAAGTTGCATCCAGCGTGTAGTTGTAGAAAGGAAGAAGTTGTGAATAATCATCCTTGAAAGAAGCCCTTGCACCATCCACCAGTTCGTTCAGGCGGCGGTTGGCGTTGAAATAATAGTTGTAATGGGTGACTGTGTTCTGGTAAATTTTTTTTCCAAAACCTATTTTTTTATCCGTTGTTTTTTCGGAAGCCAGTTTCCTGTTTTCATATTTTTTGGGTTTGTCAATTTCAATTTCAGTACCCTGCTGTGCATAGAGCGATGAGGAAGCCATCAGCAAAATGATTGCGGGCAATATGTACTTATAAATCGTCCTGAGACAAGCGGCATTTGTAGTGTTGCTAAACATCATAATCATTAACGGTAAAAGTTGGCAGTTATCAATAACTGCAAGACCCTAAAATGGTAAATTTCGTGTAATATAATAGATAACGGTTTAGGGTGTAAAGTTTAGGGTTTCAAATTTAACATTTTATCGTTATTATCCTTAAATGATACCACTTGTTTATTGATCATCGACATATTTTTCAATGAAATGGTTTTCAAAAATACAGTATTTTTCTTTTTCCCTTCAGGGAATGAACCGTCATTTATTACCTTTAAATTTCAGGATCAAAAATTTATGTCAAAACTGGAAGTAAAATCGGGATTGAAACAACTTCAGAACAGGTATAGGCTCGTAATTATGAACGATGATACTTATGAAGAAGTCGTGACGTTCAAATTGTCGCGGCTGAGTGTTTACATCATATTTAGCAGTGTTTTCGTCATTCTCACTTGTCTTACTATTGCACTCATTGTTTTTACCCCGCTAAAACAATATTTACCCGGCTATGGCAGCATGGGAGCCCGGCGTGAACTGCAGGTTTTAAAAATAAAAACCGATAGCCTGGAGCAGTCAATGAACTACAAAGATGAATACCTGGCGAACATAAAAAAAGTTTTGACAGGCGATGTGAAAGTGCCGTTGGACACCACAGTACAAAAAGATTTGAAACCGGAAGAAAACAAAAAGAAATCCCGGAGAAGAAGAAGGCATTAGCCATAAGAGTTTAAGTAGTCAAAAAAATGAAACAATATTTTGTCAATAAAGATTCTGTTGTAAGAGAAATTTGGGGTAAGAGCGATACGATTCTCTTCATTTTTGCGGGTGCAAGTGCAGAGTTTGCTTTAAACAAAGCTGTTGATTGGCTATACTACACAGGCCGTTTGCCCAAAGACCCGCTGGGACGGCTTTTCTCGACCGTCAACTATGCACGGCTCATCGTGTTTTCCGAAACCGAAGCGGCGAATGCTGCTATCAAAAAAATTGCAGCCATCCACACTGCTGTCGAAGACAACCGGGGCAGCAAAATACCCGACTGGGCCTATCGGGATGTACTTTACATGCTCATCCATTATTCAATCAGCTCGTTTGAATTGCTGGAACGCAAACTGGACAGTGATGAAAAGGAAGAGGTGTTCAATGTTTTTTATCGTGTTGGCGACATGATGGGTTTGAAAGAGCTGCCACACAACTACCTTGCATGGCGGGTATCGCAGCATCATCATTTACAAAACGATTTAATAAAAAGTGATTTTACAACAGATCTTTTCAGGCAATATAAAAAGCATCTTGGCATTGTGCGATATGCTTTGCTGATAGAAAGTCAAAAGTTAGTCGTTCCTCCAAAAGTGGCGGAGTTAATGGGTTTTAGGAAAATATATTTTTTGAAACCCGTGTTGTGGATTTATCAACTTTCAAAGAAATGTAGGGTTGATAACTTACTAAAAGCTGCCGTTTTGCCAAAGGCATACAAACAGGAAATAAGCGAATTAGATGTTGTTTAAATTTTTTCCTTTTAATGATTGCTTGCCTTTTCTAAAATTTTCTTTCGAAATAAACGTATTTTTTTGCCTCCTTTTTTAACCATATCACCGTAAACATCAAAAGCACAGCTGGATTGTTTTTCATTTTCAAAAATTGACAAAAAGTGAAAAAACCATACACTTTTAGCAACTATCCACACCTTGTGAATAATGTAGTACGAAATTTGAAACCTGATCAATTAAATTTGGTTATTAAACCACAATAAGCACTAAGGCTCGGAATCGTATAGTTAGTGCTATTATTCAAATTTTAAAACCCAATTCAAAAACTTTGACAGAAACAATTATTAATTTAGAAACAGTAAATCCTATTGAGTTTTTTGGTGTTAACAACGGAAAACTGGATTTGCTAAAAAAGAAATTTCCTCTCCTAAAAATTCTCAGTCGTGGCACACAGATAAAATTAAGTGGGGCACCGGAACAAATTGAAACAGCGAGAGAAAAAATCGATCTCATTCTTCAATATTTAGAACGAAACGGGCATTTAACAGAAAATTATTTTGAACAAATTTTAGGTGGAGATGATGCCGAAGTGATTGACAACTTTGTAGAAAGAAATCCTAACGACATCCTTGTGTTTGGTCCTAACGGAAAAACAGTAAGGGCACGTACTGCCAATCAAAAAAGAATGGTGCAGGCGGCTGATAAAAATGATATTGTTTTTGCCATTGGCCCCGCAGGCACAGGTAAAACTTACACGGCAGTAGCGCTGGCCGTAAGGGCTTTGAAAAACAAAGTGGTAAAAAAAATAATTCTTACAAGACCGGCAGTGGAAGCAGGGGAGAATCTTGGCTTTTTGCCCGGTGATCTCAAAGAAAAAATTGACCCCTACCTGCGACCATTATACGATGCACTTGACGACATGATACCAGCGGACAAACTGGGCTACTACATGAGTACAAGAACAATTGAGATTGCGCCGCTGGCCTACATGCGTGGCCGAACGCTGGACAATGCATTCATCATTTTGGATGAAGCGCAAAACACAAACGACCTGCAATTGAAAATGTTTCTGACAAGAATTGGCTCAAGTGCAAAGGCCATCATAACCGGAGATCCTACTCAGGTAGATTTGCCTAAGAACCAAAGAAGCGGGTTGGAAAAAGCAAGCCGCATTTTGAAAAATATTGATGGCATTTCGTTCATAGAATTGGATGAAGAAGATGTGGTGCGCCACCGCTTGGTAAAGGCAATCATTAAAGCTTATGACCGCGAACATGAAAAAGAACAGGTTCATGGATTTCAGATACCATCCAAATAAAAACAAAATAAATTTTTAAAAGAGGAAGTTCAAACTTCCTCTTTGTGTTTACAGGCTTTACTAAAATAGAAATCTGCATATTCAGCCTTCTGTCTGTTCCGAAAACAAAAATGATTAAATTACCCCCTTGTTTTTTAGTCGAGAAAGTAAACGAAACTTATCCATTATCTTTCGCCAATAACCCGATTATTTGCCCATATTTGTATCCTAAAAGAATAACCATTTTTTGATCCCTATTATTTATGAATCCGCTAAAGTTATTTTTCCTTCTTACACAATTGCTTATAGTTTCATTCGCCGTTCTTGCTCAGGAAACAGAATTAGACCCCGTTACAGTCACATCGTCCATTAAACCGGCCAATGTTTCTGCTACCGGAAGAAACATGATTGTCATACAAGGCAAACAGTTTGAAAATTTGCCTGTCAACTCCATAGATGAACTTCTTCGGTACATTCCTGGATTAGAAGTTCAGTCCCGTGGGCCTATGGGTTCGCAAAGCGATATAATAATGAGGGGCGGCACTTTTCAGCAGGTTTTGGTGTTGATTGACGGCCTTAGAATTAACGATCCCAACACCGGTCATTTTAATGCTTACATACCCATTGCACCTTCAGAAATAGAACGGATAGAAGTGTTGAAAGGTGCATCGTCCGCTATTTACGGAACCGAAGCGGTTGGCGGCGTTATCAATATTATTTCCAAAACTTTTTCCGCCGTTGCATCCCAGACCAAGAAAAAACATTTTACTGCTCAGGCTACCGGTGGTCAATACGGATTACTAACAGCACAAGCTGGCGGCGATCTGCAAGATGAGGATTTTGTGATGGCTGGCGGCCTTGTTACCAACAACAGCATAGGACAGCAACAGAGAGGCATCAAAAGCTATTTTCACAATCACACAGGGTCGGTTTCGCTTCATTATTTCGTCAACGAATATTGGAGCTTGTCGGCACGATCTTCGGCAGACACAAGAGATTTTGCTGCACAAAATTATTATTCCACTTTCAATGCAGACACAGCAGTAGAAAAGGTGAGTTCATATTGGAACCACCTGAAAGCGACTTATAAAAAAGACAATCAAAAACTAACTATAGATGCAGGGTTTAAAAATACTAAGGATGAATACCGCTACAACAGTGTAACGGCAAAAAACATCAATAAGGGCAAGCTGTGGCAGGCTTTAGCCATTTACACCATTGATTACGATGACAATACATCGTTTATTACAGGAGGCCAGTTTTTATACAAAGAGATCAGCAGTAATGACAGAGGCGACCACGATCTAAGCCAGGCAGGATTTTTTGCCCAGGCAAATCATAAAGTTGGTGCTAACTTCAACATTAGCCCCGCATTGCGGGCGGAATATGACCAGGTAAGCGGTTGGGGAATAGTGCCACAGGTCAATCTTTCTTACAAAATCCCTTATGTACAGTTTAGGGCAGGTGCAGGCAAAACTCTTCGCAATGCAGACTTTACTGAACGGTATAGCAATTATAAGCGCAGACAGGTTTTGAGCGGCCGCATTGGCAATCCTGACCTTGAGGAAGAACGCAGCTTTAGCTATGAGGCCGGTGTAGATTATTTTGGCCTGAAGGGAATTAAACTTTCAGGAACATTTTTCGGAAAATATTATTCAGATCTGATTGACTATGTTAACACATCCTATTATGACATGCCAAGAAAAGATAACCTGGTTCCAACAGGCACTTACAGCCTTGCAAAAAACATTTCAAACGTGACGACAACCGGCGTTGAGGCTGATGCCCAATATGTAAAGGAGTTTGCGGGGAAACATAAGATTGTCGCCATGTTGGGCATTACTTCCATTGCAAGCAATAGCAGTAACAAACAGCCATCTCTATACATTTCCGCCCATGCCAGTTTTCTGACCAACTTTAGTTTTCAGTATTCTTTCAAATGCTTTTCAGTAGGTGTAAATGGTTTGTATAAAGAGAGAACGCCAAATAAAGCAACAGACATCAATGTTGAACTGACGAAAAATTATTTTGTAATGAACGCCACTGCACAAATGTCGGTTTATAAAGGCAAATTGAGTATTTACACACAGGCTGATAATGTATTCAACCAGCAATACAGCGATATTTTGGGAGCGGTTATGCCCGGCTCGTGGTGGATGGGGGGATTAAAATTTTCGCTTTAAAAAATTTGTAACTATTCAGTTCCAAAATTAGCGATAAGCTTTAGAGCGTTTAGGACGTTTTGACCATTTTTGATAGTGGTATCAATGACGGATCTGAGGATGG
>JAYTGA010000063.1:0-7108 GCA_043733905.1 Segetibacter sp. | reverse complement strand
GAGTAGAAGAGTGGGCATATTTGTGATTTTGCTTTTACAAAATTGCCCCTCTTTTTTTAATCTTTCAACTCATGGTTTTATGCCTTGAGAAGTATAATTTATCAACCTCTTCTCCGGTTTTAATTGCTGAATCTTTTATTATTTCCAGCCAATAGTGGCTTTCGTCTGCTTCTTCTAAAACAATTTGAATTTTATAAATAAAATCAGCTTCTGATTTTGCTCTCATTGATGCCCGATAATTTGCACCTACAGAACCTGCCGATCTTATAATTTGCTTTGCAGTTTCGAAACCTGCTGCATTTCTTGGAAAGTCACTACACAATTTGATAACATCAACATGAAATTTCTTAGTTCGATCCTGCAATTCTTTTCTTGTCATTGTATTTGGTGTTTTACAAATCAGACATCAAAAATCAGACATCAGACATAATCACGGGGAAATAAACATGCTTGTAATAATTTATCTTCTTCACTACCAGCTTCCGGACGATAGTCATATTCAAACCTCACTGTCGGCGGCAGGCTCATTAATATGCTTTCTGTTCTGCCATTGGTTTTCAGGCCAAAAATAGTCCCTCTGTCATGCACCAGGTTAAACTCTACATAACGTCCTCTGCGTATCTCCTGCCAGTGCTTATTCGCTTCGCTAAATGGGATGTCTTTTCGCTTTTCCACAATAGGAATGTAAGCATCCATAAAAGCATAGCCACAGTTGCTTGCAAGCCTCATCCAAAAGCCGGCATCTTTATCTGCTGATGGTTTTTGATAATCATAGAATATGCCGCCAATGCCCCGTCTTTCTTCATTTCTATGCCAATTAACAAAGTAATCGTCGCAATGTTTCTTAAACAAAGGGAAAAAGGCTTTGTCCGATTTGTTACACGCAGTTTTGTATGTCTGGTGAAAGTGCCGGGCATCTTCTTCAAACAAATAATAAGGTGTCAGATCTGTGCCGCCACCAAACCATCGGTCAATGACTTCATCGTTGCTGTTGTAGAGTTCAAACATGCGATAGTTAGCATGAACGGTTGGCACAAATGGATTGAGCGGATGAATGACGAGTGACAAGCCGCAGGCAAACCACTTGTCGCCGTTTATCTTTAATTGTGTCCTCATGGTGTCGGTCACATCTCCAAAAACGATGGACGTGTTTACACCGCCTTTTTCAAAAATATTTCCGTTAGCTATCACTCTTGTTCTGCCACCACCGCCTTCTGGTCGCTCCCATTTATCTTCTACAAAACCTGCCCCGCCATCTGCCTTTTCAAGTGCCTGACAAATGTCGTTTTGAAGTTGGTTTATAAAATTGATCCATTCTTGTTTTATGCTCATTCCCGTATCCATTTTTAAGAAAAAATCTTTTGTAAATAAAGAATCCCGGGCATTTCATCCCCTTTTCTATTCAACAAATAAATGAAACTTTTAGCTTAGCCAATGCTAATCATTTTCACAGTAACGTAAAATGATTAACAGTATCAGTATTATGTGCTAAACGGCATCATTTCTCCTATGTTTAAGTAAAGAGCTTTGTAGAAATTTACAATTTTGAAAACTATCAAACCCCTTACATTTACAAACAATAATTTATCTTTTTTCACAGGAAAAAAAGTCCCCCAAAGGACAATTAACTAAAATCATCTTCTTACAAATATGCTTCACCGAAATTCTTTACTGGTTACCTTTTCAGTTTTTATTTTGATTGGCTTTGGCTGCAACAATCATCCGGAAGAAACCGAAACTCCGCCACCTGCTGTTGTTTCAACACCCCTCATTCCATACACGCTTATTCAGTCTTTGCCACACGATACCAATCTCTTTACCGAAGGTTTGCTCATGCACAATGGTAAAATGTATGAAAGCACAGGATCGCCGGATGACATGCCGGCAACCAGGTCTTTGGTTGGCGCAAGAGATTTGGCCACAGGCAAATTTGAAATGAAAGCAGAGATTGACCGCAGCAAATATTTTGGTGAAGGAATTGTTTTTGTAAAAGGCAAATTGTTCCAACTGACTTACAAGAATCAGTTAGGATTTATTTACGATGAACAAACATTTAAACAATTGGGAACCTTCAGCTATAGAAACCTGGAAGGGTGGGGAATGACCACCGATGGCACCAATATGATTATGAGCGATGGCACCGATACGCTCACCTTTCTCAACCCCGCTAATCAAAAAGTTGTCAAACTTTTAAAGGTCACTGAAAACGGTCTGCCCTTCAACAGGATCAATGAACTGGAGTTGATCAAAGGGTTCATTTATGCCAATGTGTGGATGACAAATAATCTTGTTAAAATAGATACCGCCAGCGGCAAAATAGTTGGCAAAATTGACCTCAGTTCCCTGGAGTACGAGGCCAGAAATAAAAACCCTAATGCCGATGTTCTTAATGGAATTGCATATGACTCAGCCAGCGATAAAATCTATGTTACCGGAAAACTTTGGCCCAACATTTACCAGATTCAGTTTGCTCATTAAATGATCTGTTGACTCTTCAGACTAAGAGTTAAGACGAACCATTTTCAATCTTTATTATTTACTCAATAAAACCTTTGACCCTGAAACAGTCAACTCTATTTTTTATTTTTGTTAGCCTGTTGTTTTGCTCCTGCAAACCCAAGCTGCACGCTGATCTCATTCTCCATCATGGCCTGGTTTACACGGTCAACAACAAGTTTGACACTGTGCAGGCATTTGCCGTCAAAGACGGAAAAATCCTTGCAACAGGCACCAATCAATTCATCCTCGAAAATTACTCTGCCAGCCAAATGGTGGATGCAAAAGGCCGGGCAGTTTATCCCGGTTTCATTGATGCACACTCACATTTTCTGGGCTATGGTCAATCCCTGTTTACGGCGGGTTTATATGGTACTAAAACCTGGGAAGAAGTCATTGACAAAGTCAAACAATTTGCAGCCGGACACCCGGCTGAAAAATGGATCACCGGCAGGGGATGGGATCAGAATCTCTGGCCGGGCAAGGCGTTTCCCACCAATGAATTACTGAACAAATTATTTCCTTCAACACCCGTCATGCTCAGCCGGATTGACGGACATGCAGTCATTGTAAATGATTATGCTCTCCGGCTTGCGGGCATCAGCCCAAACCAGAAAATAGCAGGTGGGCAAATTGAAACAATCAATGGCAGACTCACCGGCATACTGATTGACAATGCCGTTGACCTTGTAAATGCAAAACTGCCTGCCAACACAACCGCCCAATATGAAAAATGGCTAACGGCTGCACAACACAATTGCTATGCAGCGGGGTTGACCACAGTGTCTGATTGCGGACTGATGTACAATGACATTGAAACCATTGACAGCCTGCAAAGGCAAGGCAAACTCAACATGCGCATCTATGCCCTGATGTCCGATGACACAGCCAATTATCGCCGCTATCTCCACCACAAACCTTACCAGACCGACAAGCTTTTTGTAAAAGGAATAAAGCTGTATGCCGATGGCGCATTGGGCAGCCGGGGCGCCTGCCTGCTCGCCCCTTATGACGACAAAAAAGGTTGGTATGGTACGTTGCTAAAAAGCAAAACATATTTTGACAGCATTGCCGCAATCGTTGCCACCACAGACTTCCAGCTATGCACACATGCCATTGGCGACAGTGCCAACCGTGTCATTCTCCAGGTTTATAACCGGGTTTTAAAAACACACAACGACCGCCGGTGGCGGATAGAACATGCACAGGTGGTCAGCAATGATGACATGGCTCTCTTTGGCCGCGCCTCTGTCATTCCATCGGTGCAGCCTACACATGCCACCAGCGACATGGCCTGGGCTGCCGAACGCCTCGGCCACACCCGCATACACAGTGCCTATGCCTACCGTCAGTTGATGCAGCAAAATGGCTGGCTGCCACTCGGTACCGATTTTCCTGTAGAAGACATAAGCCCTATCAAAACATTTTATGCAGCCGTTTTCAGGAAAAACGCAGAGGGCTTTCCCCTCAATGGTTTTCAAAAAAGCGATGGTTTAACAAGAGAAGAAGCCATCCGCGGCATCACCATTTGGGCAGCCAAAGGATGTTTTCTTGAAAACGAAATTGGCAGCATAGAACCCGGCAAACAAGCCGATTTCATTATACTGGACAAAGACCTGATGAAGGCATCCGAAAATGAAATATTGGGAGTAAAAGTTTTGCAAACCTGGGTGGGAGGGAAGAAGAATTAAGAATAAAGTGAGCAATAAAATAGTAGTCGGAAGGCCACAACGGTTTCATTTTCCTGCTTTCAAAAGAGTTCGTTACACACCCTTTGTTACCAGTAACAAGACACTGCCCAAGACGAAAAATAGTATCAAAAGCCTTTTTTAATGATTACATTTATAACTTCAAAATCAATGTTATGAATAAATGTTTACTCGCAGCGGTTTTAGTTTTTGTTGTTTTTTCTTTTTCGCGTTCGGCAAATGGACAGAGTGGGGTGTTGGATCAGACGTTTGGGGTTGGTGGGAAAGTGATAATATCTGCCGATTCAACCGCTTCGACTAAGGCGGTGGTTATTCAAACCGATGGAAAAATAATCAGCGGCACTTCCACCACAATCAACAGTGTTCCTTACCTCACGTTGATACGATACAATACTGATGGCACTTTCGATAATTCATTTGGCATCAATGGACGGATCAATTTACATTATGGTGCCTACTGTTACTTAGGAGATATTGCCCTCCAACCCGATGGCAAATTAGTTGTGGGCGGAACAAGTTCCGATAGCGGCTATCTCAAAGGGGGGCTTTTATTAGTGAGATATCAACCCGACGGCACTGTTGATAGCACCTTTGGTATCAATGGCTTTGTGAAGACCAGCGTACCAACAGGCTATTCTCTTTCGCTTACTTGCATATTGATAAAGTCCGATGGCAAAATAGTTGCCGGTGGCACCCTTTCCAGCAATGCTTTTACTGAAGACCCTTTGGTTGCGCAGTATTTGCCCAATGGTCAACTGGACTCTTCATTTAACTCTGTAGGAATGACTACGGTTAATTTTAACCTGGCCAGCGGAATTCAAAAAAGTGTGAGCGATATGGTTGCTACCGCAGATGGAAAAATAATCGTTACAGTTGAGGCCGCAATGGTACCAGTCAACAATTCAGGCGATTTTTTGATTGCCAGAATTCTTCCCAACGGTTTGCCCGATCCTAGTTTTGGGACAAATGGATTCACCTATACAGATTTTAATAACTCTGGCGAATTTTCCTATGGTATTACCATGTTGGCTGATAGTTCATTGGTACTCTGCGGCTATCACCGGGAATTACTACCTTCACTTGATCACTTTGCCCTGGTAAAATACACTCCCGGTGGCCATGTAGATAGCACCTTTGGGCGCAATGGAATAGTCACTACACGCTTCAATGGCAAAAATGCATATGGCCAAAAAATAGTTGCAGACCCTTCGGGAAAACTGATTGTTTGTGGTTATGCATATTCTGGTTTTTGGAGCGATAACGTTTTTGATTTTGCCTTAGCCGTTTATAACACTAATGGAAGTCTTGACAGTTCTTTTGGCCGCAATGGAATGTTGACGACAGACTTTGCCAACGGCAAAGACATGGTCAATGCCATTGCCCTGCAACCCGATGGAAAAATTGTGCTGGCAGGCGATAGTTACAACGGCCATGTGACTTCCATTGCGCTTTCCCGCTATGAGCGAAATCAGTTTTTAAAGTACAACAGTATTGATGGAATTGTGTTTGTGGACAACAATGGAAATGGCACAAAAGAAGCTAATGAACATTATTATAACAATGCAAAAGTGATTACAAAAGGTGCCGCAGATTCTGTGGTCACATTTACATACAATGGCACATTTAGCATAGAAACCGATACCGGCGTTTTTATAAGCGAAGCCGTTGCCCCGCTTAATTATTACAACATTGTTCCTGCAAGTCATACTTCAATGTTTTCAACTTACCTCAACACGGATAGTGTACTTTTTGGCTTAGAACCTATCCCCGGCAAAAGAGACCTTGCCTTGTGGATGTTTCCTGAAAACAGAGCCCGCCCCGGTTTCTCATTGCGCTACAGGATTTTTTATAAAAATCAGGGAACAGATACCCTAAACACGGGAGAGATAAAACTGGTAAAAAGCAACCTGGCAAATTATATATCCTCCTTGCCTTTACCGGGAAATATTACAGGTGACACCATCACATGGAGTTTCAGCAACCTGAAACCAATGGACACTGCCAGCATTGAACTCAGTTTGAAAGTGCTGAACACCGCAAGTATGAATGATACGCTTGTTTCTGTTGGTTCCATTTCCATTACACCTTCTGAACAAACACCTTCAGACAATAGTTCTACCATCAAACAAATCGTTCGTGGCTCATACGACCCCAACGACAAAACCGAAAATCACGGCGGCAAAATAACCACCACACAAGTCACCGCAGGCGACTACCTGCAATACACTGTAAGGTTCCAAAACACCGGCAACGACACGGCCTTCAATGTCTATATCCATGACACATTAGACAACAAACTTGACTGGAGCACCATGCAAATCCTGACAGCAAGTGCTAACTATCAAATGACAATAACCGATGGCAACAAATGCCTCTTCACTTTCCGAAGCATCAAACTTGTGGACAGCTTCGCCAACGAACCCGGCAGCCACGGCTACATTGTCTATAGAATAAAACCCAAAGCCACCGTGCAGATCGGCGATGTCATAACCAACACTGCCGCCATCTACTTCGACTACAACCTGCCGGTTTACACTAACACCGAAATGACCACTGTTTTCGCCGAATCATTCCCTCTAAAACTCCTAACATTTACCGCCAGGAAACAAGACAATGCAAACCTGCTCCAATGGACAACCACCAACGAAATAAGCGTTGATTATTTCATTGTAGAAAGAAGCCTTAACGGAAGAGATTTTTCCACAATCGGAAGGGTAAAAGCCAACGCCACATTTAGCGGAACCGGCAACTACTCCTACACAGACCCAACGAGAAACGGGAAACAAGAAACGCTTTTCTACCGTCTAAAAATGCTCGACAAAGACGGCCAATTCACCTACAGTCCCATTCGATCGTTAACCATTAACAATTTACCATTAACAATTACTATCTATCCCAATCCT
>JAYTGA010000062.1:0-2026 GCA_043733905.1 Segetibacter sp. | reverse complement strand
GGAAAGTTTTTCGGGACGATCTGAAAGTTCAGCCTAACAATTATATTTCTGCTCAAGGTTTAAAATCAGCACTACATCCTTAGCCGTGTCTCTACATCAGGGTTAAAGCAGAGCCTGGCACGGGGGGGGTTACATCATATCTTCAGCCGTGACCCACTACACACATGGCTTGTAGGAAGAAACAACAGCGGAAGAACCTAAAAGTTAGTCAACTCTACGCCACCCAGCCGCTAAATGATTGTCGACCACCATGCCAACACCTCTTGCACTAACCTTACCATTTGTGATCCACGATAAGTTGTAAAATTTTCCGATTTTTTCTATAACCAGGTCATACTCATCCGAAAATTCTCCATTTTCTAAGTAGTATTTTATGTGGTAGTTCCCTTCAAAGCCACCCTTACTTACACCAGTAGCTTTACCTTTTCCGTAGTATACATTTGCGTAGTTCCATATAGCGTTTAGTGTTCCTGGCATCGTCCCCTTAGTGTATGAAGCAAAACCTATATTAAATGTATCCCGTGACATAGAAGTCAAGCTACTTTGGGAATTGGCAGGAGAAGGGAAAATGGTAAATGTAAATGCCAATAATACGAATTGTATTGGGAGAATTATTCTAAATATCTTTTGCATGATTACTTTTATTTTGTGAATAGTGTCTATCGAAAATTACAGCCAACTTGCTGCTTTGCGAAACTTAAATCTACAGACTTTTTCGCAAAGCCACCCAAATACACCTGCCCATTTGCTGGCGCAGGTATGCCGCTATGGTTTTGTGTTTAGCGTACTTGTGCCTTGTAATAATGGTTTGAATTTAAAGTTTACCTTTTTTAGGTTTATAGAAAATTATAGGGCACAAGCACCTCAGGCTTTAAGCCAGCCCTGCATACTTGCGATTTCTATGATTCCACCAAACAAATTTTATAGTTCTTGTCGTACAATCTTTTTTGATTTACACAAGCAAAAATCCTATGAATGATTTTGTTTTTAACTGCATTTAGAACATTCATTTTATTCTTTCCTTCAGCAACTTTTCTTTCATAATATTCACGTATGTCTTCACTGAACCTGGCTGCAGATAATGCAGTCATGTGTAATAAAGATTTTGCTTTCAAATTGGCTTTTTTACTGGTTCTTGTTTTACCTCTTACGCTTGTTCCGGAAGAATGTTCGAACGGAGCAACACCGGCATAACAGGCATATTTTCTTGGATCGTTTATTTTTCTAAATTCATTTGTATTGATAACAATTTCAGTTGCTGTTATTTTTCCTACACCCGGAACTGATTCAATAATTGAAAAAAGTTCTTTAAGCTTCTCATCGCAATCAATTACTTTTTTGATTTCTTCTTCTGTTTTTTTGATGTCTTCCTGAAGAGCTTTGACGCTTTGTTTGCAACATCTAATCATTTGTGCAGAAGAACTTCTGTCAATGAATGTTTTATCTTCTTTTACTGCATTCGCTATTTGCTTTTTGGCGTTGATCAATCG
Source organism: Segetibacter sp. (assembly GCA_043733905.1). Lineage (GTDB taxonomy): Bacteria > Bacteroidota > Bacteroidia > Chitinophagales > Chitinophagaceae > Segetibacter. Next base: position 536 of record JAYTGA010000062.1, on the reverse strand, counting down.
TTCTCTGATTCCGCTTAACCGCCTGAGATGCCTTATTACAGTACGTTCCGGCTGCCATAAAGTTAAAAACTCTTTGTTTTTAAAAGCATAAATGCAATTCGATAGGAATCAACTTTGTCATTCTTGCCTCTTAATAAACCTCCTGATTGTTTTATCTGTACAGATGATTCCAGGCAAACAGCCAGCTTCTTTTCTTCCATTACTTTTAAAAAATGAGCATTGTAAATTCCCGTATGCTCTAAACAAAAAAGACAATCAGACAAACAAAGTTTTTGTACGCTTACTAACTTCTTTAAAAATGATTTGATAGATTGATCGTTGTTGACAATCTGTTCATACATTTTCTTTTCATTGTTGTTAAGGATTGTAATATCCAATGTTTGTTTTGATACATCAATCCCGATAAACCATTGGTAACTCATAAATTTGTTTTTAATTTTAAACAATGGTTAACCAGTTTGAACACTATCAAAGCCTTGCTAATGGGTCTTACCCAAATTTCTATTTGATGCCTGTTCAAAATAGCGGCAGAAGTC
>JAYTGA010000061.1:0-1507 GCA_043733905.1 Segetibacter sp. | reverse complement strand
CTTTCATTATTTTTCGACAATGATGAAATGAAACAAACGATCAATTATGGAAACTGGATCAAATTTATTCAACGGGCAGATTGATGAAAATGGGAAATAAAAAGAACTTTCACCGGCACAACGTGAAGAACTGCTCAACACTTTGAAAGCCCGTTTTGAGAAATGGTGTAACAAAATTGAAATAGTATGACAAAGAGTGAAACAAATCCTGCAGTTGATTTTTATTTTGATAAGGCTAAAAAGTGGCAGCAGGAAATTGAACAATTGAGAATGGTCGTTCTTGACTGTGGGCTTTTTGAACAATTGAAGTGGGGTGTTCCTTGTTACGCGTTACAAAAAAGTAACATCGTTTTAATACATGTGTTTAAAGAATACTGTGCGCTTTTGTTCTTTAAAGGCGCCCTGCTAAATGATCCCAATAATATCCTTATTCAACAAACCAAGAATGTGCAGGCGGCCCGGCAGATCCGGTTCACCAATGCCATGGAAATAGTAAAAATGAAGGCCATCCTTAAAACCTACATCTATGAAGCTATCGAAGTGGAAAGAGCCGATTTGAAGGTAGCATTAAAAAAGACCTCTGACTTCATCACTCCTGAAGAATTCAAAAATAAATTAAATAAAAATGCTGCCCTCAAAACTGCTTTTACATTATTAACCCCCGGACGGCAAAGAGCATACATCTTTTATTTTTCTCAACCCAAGCTGTCCAAAACCCGCGAGGCGAGGGTTGAAAAAAGTATGCAGCAAATTCTAAATGGAAAGGGATTAAATGATTAATCCTTTAAATAAGGGATCATTTTAGATGGTGTTTTTGCCCGTACATTAAACTCGGTTTTAGTTTTTCTTATCGGCTTTGGTTTGGGCAGGACGTTCTTTAATCAGCGATACCAATCCGGAGGCCATTCTGCCAAACATAATCTGCATCCGATAGCCAGGTATTTAAATCTTTGAAAAAAGGATATAACTCCTGTGACACTCCTCATGGAAAATTGTCCATCCATCTGCGATCATCATCCATTTTTTAAGGCTTGATGTTGATGCACTTTTGTGTTGTCAATAACGACATCAAAAATTAAAAAATAAAAACAATGAAACAATTCACAGTTCCTACAAGAGACGAAGTTGCAACAACCAATCAAGCCATCTTCGACAACCTGCAAAAAGCCCTTGGCTTTGTTCCCAACCTGTATGCCACTATCGGCTATTCTGAAAATGGCCTGTCCCGCTACCTGGCGTATCAAAATGCAAAGACAACATTAAGCAACCGGGAAAAAGAAGCGGTTAATTTAATCGTAAGCCAAATCAACGGCTGTATTTACTGCCAAAGTGCCCATACGGTTATAGGAAAAATGAATGGTTTTACTGATGAACAGGTACTGGATTTACGTCGTGGCAAATCAGACCATCCAAAACTGGATGCATTGGTAAAACTGGCTGCCGGCATTACCAAAAAACAAGGTAAAGCAGATGCAGCAACGGTGGATGCGTTCTTTGCACAAGGTTA
>JAYTGA010000060.1:0-2121 GCA_043733905.1 Segetibacter sp. | reverse complement strand
AAAATTTCGGAATTACTTATTTCCTTTTTGCCATCTCAATACAAATGCCTATATTCAAAAAAAACTTTTTATGAAAACTTTACTATTTTCTATTGCCCTAACTGCCATTACACTTTCATCATGCAAAAAAAGCAGTGCTGATGCGACGGTAACGGCCAATTTATCCGTAACTATTGATGGAACTTCGAGAACATTTAACACATCATTGACAGGAGCTTTGAATGCCCCCGGTGGTGGGTCTCAGGCTTTACAAATTGTCGGCTGGTCCGGAGCTGCCGGTTCGTCAGATGCGCTTTATGTCTCCGTGTCAAGCGCCACCGCTATTACCGCAAAGACATATTCGGATGGAGCGGGAGCCTCCATCCAGTACATTGTCGGAGGCACGACGAGTTACGCAAATGGCCTCAGTCCTACAAACCCAATCAGCATCACGATCACCTCTATTACCACTAACAGCGCAACAGGTACATTTAAAGGTGACATTTTTTTGAACGCTAACTCTTCTTCAACAAAGAAAGTCTTGACGAATGGTTCATTCAATGTAACCTTTTAGAAACAGACTCAGACTTGTTAAAATGGGCAATTCGTCAGAATTGCCCGTTTTACTTTCGACATCCTATTGCATTCGCTTGCTCTTGCCGAGTCTAAAATCCACGAATGGAGATTTTGTTGTTCTAACGCAACTACCAACTAGGGTTCAATTAGGTTATCTGAAAGATAATTTTCAAATTTCTGGGAGAATCGAAGCAATTTTTCATAACTAATTGAAAAATATCTTCGCCGAATATTTTTTCCATTTGACCATCCCATAAAGGAATGAACAAGCAACATTTCTTCTAGTCCAGCTTCTTCTATTAGTTCACTGCAGGTGATCCTGCCAGTCTTGGTGGAAATATTTTCGGAAATGCCTGCCAAAGCAGCAACCAGCTTTAGTTTAATATTAATATTTTCTCCCGTGAGTTGAGGGAATACTCTGTTGTTCGGGTAATGAAATCCTTTGTCCAAATATTTAGTGATAATCTGTTGTGCATAAGAAATGATTACCTGTTTTACCCGCTTTCCAGTTTTGTTCCTGGAAGTATCGTAGAGCCACTTATTGTCATTGCGTAATGACAGGTAATCCATTGAAAACGCTATCGCATCACTATAAGACAACCCAGTAAAACACATAAACAGGAGAAAATCTTTCGCAAATTCGAGAGCATTGTTATTTGAAAAATCAAGATCATAAATGGACTTTAATTGTTCAATATTCAGGGAAAAAGCAAGCTCCTCAGACTCAAATTTTAGTTTTACCCTCTCGAATGGATTCTTTGAAATTAGCCCTTCATTGACGGCTCGATTAAATATGGGTTTTACATTTTTGATTTTGGTAGACGAGGAAACTTCGGTATTTATTTCTTTATCCGGCATCGAGGGGATGGCACTTTCTAAATATTTTTTGAAACCATCTGCCTCTTCAAAGTCAAAGTCTTTCAGTTTATAGGTAGCCTTGTTTGCATATTGGAGATACTGACAAAGTTGGTTTATTGCATTTCTATAATTTTTCTTCGTCCCCTCTGATCTGTTCTTATTCGTTTCCACATCATCTATCAGGTATTTTTTGGCATATTCGGAAACTGTAAGCTCTTTTTTTGAGTCTGCCGTTTTGAGAATTGCGTCTCTGATCTCCAATAGACTAAATTGACTTCCGTTTAACAGTGCCTCATTTTTCAAGGATTTGAACCTTTTTGCAATCTCGCTCAAATAGGTGTTAATGTCGGAGTCTTTGACATCCAGTCGTTGGGAGAACTCATTCCATTTAGGCAGTTCTTCACATGACAAATCATATAAGGTATTTAGTCTTACTTCAAGTTTGCCTGCACCATAAAGGCGGAGATAAATTGGAGTCTTGCCGGTTCTGGCACTTTTTTTACCATTGTTAGGGTAAAAAGTTAGATTCACTTTGTTCATAATTGAAAATTTTGGTGAATAAATCAATTTTGGTGAACTGACAGTGAACTAAAAACCGATGAAAAGTGGGGGAAACCGTGTTTTACCTAAAATAAAAAAACCTGCAAATCATTGATTTATTCACCAAAATTTTCAATTATGAACAAAGTGAATCTAACTTTTTACCCT
>JAYTGA010000059.1:0-2038 GCA_043733905.1 Segetibacter sp. | reverse complement strand
TCAACATCACTCTCAAGAAGGGTTTGCATTTGATATTCCTTGCGTATATCTGCTATAGAAGACATGATCAATTATTTTCAATACAAAAGTCACATAATTACCTTAAAAAAAAGCATCCTGCTAAATTAACAGGATGCTTTCAAATACAGTAAGATAAAATAAGTTAAGTGGTGGGTTTGCTGCTATCTGTTTTTTTCTCGATGTCGCCCTTCAGACTATCAAATCCTCCTTTAATGCTATCGCCGGGACTGCGGAACATATATGTTGCTCCCAGAACAGCAAGAGAGGCCACTGTTGTTAGATAAAAACCAAATCCTATAACACTAAAGGCGCCGGAAGTTCCCATCGTCCTTAAAAAATTAATAACCATAATCAAACTGGCAATACCAGCAGCAATCAAGATAACCATCCAGACAGTCTTATCAAGGTTTTTCGTCTGATCGCCCATAAATGCCAATACACCACTTGCGACCAAGCACAAGAAAACGAGAATTCCAATTCCGTTAAATCCATTCTCACTGAAGCTTCCTCCGAATGGACCAAAACTGACGCTAACCCAAGGTAAAAAGACTGAGATGACGCCAACTGCAGCCGCAATTAAAATAAATTTTCTTTGTTTAGACATTGTTTGAAAGTTCATATGCAATAAGTTTTAGGATAGTAAAATAAAAAATTGCTAGCAGCTATGCAAATGTTTTCGGGTATATTTTATACAATTAACAACCATCATGATCCTTGTTCCCTTTTTCCTTAAAGGTCTCGTAGCAAGTGCTTATTTTCTAACAATAATATTCTTGATCTCAATTCATCTCTTTCTATTTGCATAATTTCCAATTCACTTTCTGTTTCACCGGCCTTTGAAGCAACATGTTGTAGTATTCTGTTCCTTCTATTCAGTTCAAGCAATTGCAATTGTACATCGTTCAATTGGGCCTGTGAATAGGCATATTCCTGCAACAGTTCGTTGTATAAACGCTGTAATTTTGCCGCGCCGGAAAGTTCCTGCTCCATTTCCATTTCTCTTTCAGCCGCCCCCTCAACCTGTTGCTGCCTTTCCCCTATCTCGTTCTGCATAGAATGGAATTCATCTAGTTGCCCCTCAATCGTACTTCTTAACAAAGCAACGTCTCCGGCATTTTTTTTCAACCATTCCAGCTCCTCTTCCCGCTCAAAAAGGATCTCATTCAATTCTTTTACCTGGGCTTGCAGGTTTTCATTTTCTTTAATCATTTGGAAAACCTGGTCTTGTGACATCATATTGACCGCCCTTTGAGGCACTAATACCTTCAAATTATAGGTTTTAAAGCCCATAAACAAGAAAATCGGCTGTTTTTTGTATCTTTTAGGCAATAAACAACCGTCGGGCAGCGTATAGAACCCCTTAGGCATCTTATTAAAAAATGCCCGATGTAAAACTGAGCATAATTGACCGAAGACGAACTCATACGAGGATGTATAAAGGAAGAAGCCACCTGTCAGAAAGAGGTATTTCATCGTTACGCCAGCCGTATGCTTGGTGTTTGTAACCGTTATGCGAGGAACAATGCAGATGCCGAGGACATATTACAGGATGCATTTATTAAGGTTTTTGAAAAGATTCACCAGTTTAAATTCGAAGGGTCTTTTGAAGGGTGGATCAGGAGGATAATGGTGAATACTGCATTGAAAAAATATTCATTGCGCCGTTACGAAAAAGAAGTGAGTGGATATGATATAAGAGACAGGGATGAAAGCGGGATAGAGCCCTCAGCATATGCTCATTTAACGCAAAAGGAGTTGCTCGACCTGATCAATAATTTACCTGGGGGATATAAATTGATCTTTAATTTATATGTGATAGAAGGATACCAGCACGATGAGATCGCAGAAATGCTTGGCATACAACCGGGGACCAGCCGAAGTCAATTGGTGAAAGCCCGTAATATGCTGCAAAAACAGATTTTACAATTAAGAAAAGTTGCGGTATGAATAACAACCGTTTGTTTGATGACCATATAAAAGAGCAGTTCAGCAACTATGCTCCCGATGTGCCCCCCCA